>CAYSMM010000156.1:0-4389 GCA_964432095.1 uncultured Burkholderiaceae bacterium
AGCACCGGGCACGCGCGGCGCTAGCCTGCAGGATGCCGCGCCCTCAGTACGCATTCATGGTGAAGACATCGCGGTGAAGGCCGAGGTGGTGAGTCTGCAATCGTTGTCTGCACATGCCGACAGTCATGAGCTACTGGCCTGGGTGCGTCAGTGCCCGAAACTGCCTGCTCGCAGCTTCATCGTGCATGGCGAACCCGCTGCGGCAGACGCGATGCGCCAACGGCTGGAGCGTGAGTTGAAAATCAGTGTCGTGATGCCCGAGCAAGGTGAAGTCGTGCCGTTATAGGCGCTCAAACTAGCGCAAGACTAAGCGCATATTTTTATACTTGTTAGAGTAAAATGCCGTTACTGCACATTCAAAATCCAGAAACGTCTATTTAGTCCGTAGAGTATTAATAATACGATTTATCGCAGTGCCCCCTGAAGGTGAAACACCGCTTTGCGCTCACCCACTTTGAGCCCTGCGACGTTGACGATATCGGCCGCACGCCAGGGTGCCAGCTCGGTACGTTGTGCGTCATCCAGCCAGCCGAGCTGATCGAGCACCTCCACCGTCGCAGCGTAAAGCGCGGGTTTGTGAGTGTCGATGATCTTGAGCGCAAACGCCTCCCCACGCGACTTGCTGCCCACCACTTGCACCGCATCGGCACCCACCTTGGCCACCCAATCGCCACGGCCGATACGCATGAAGGCTTCATCATTGCGGCCCGTACCTGACACCAGATGCGGGTGCGCCGTCATCGCATCACTGAGTGCCGCGAAGCTTTCACCGAACTCAGCATCCCGCAGGCCACTGGCCAGCCGCGCATAACCGAGCGCAAGGTTTGCTAGCGGCATGGCGTAGTTGGGGGCTGAGCAACCGTCGATGCCCATAGGCATATCGTCTTCACGCATGCGCACGGCGCGCGCCACATGCGCGCGAACTGCTTGCTGCAACGGGTGCGCAGGCGCGATGTAGTCATCCACCGGCAAGCCCTGGTGCACACAGGCGGCCACAAAGCCCGCATGCTTGCCGCTGCAGTTGTTATGGCGCTCGTCTACCACCAAACCGGCCGGCGGTTTCTCGCCACGATCCACATAGATGTAAGGCACATGGCAGCCGCAACGCAGCCGCTTGTAGCTCACGCCTGCCATATCGAGTATTCCCTGCACTTGCTGAACGTGCTCAGGCTCGCCGCTGTGGCTGGCGCACAGCATGGCCAGTTGCGGCTGGGTCAAGCCCAACGCCTTTGCACCCTCCGCCTGCATGAAAGGCAACGCCTGCAGCGACTTGAGCGTCGAGCGGGTAAAGCTCACCCAATGTGCATTGCCCGCATGCGCAATCACCTTACCCTGCGTATTGACCACCGCAACCGCACCGTAGTGGCGGTTCTCCAGCGTGCCGCCGCGCGTGGTTTCGATCAAGGGGACAAGTTCAGTCATGGTGTCTTCAGTTTGCTGGTATCGAGAAAGCTGCCCCAAACGAAAGCGTCGGGCTTCACATGTTTGCGCAGCACCGCGTTCACCTCGTCCAGCGTGAACCTGGCAATACGTTCATCGTTTTTTGCGAGCAGCGAGAACGGCTCATCCATGTAGTGCAAATACATCATGATGCTCAACAGCCAGTTGTCATCGGACCGCACGCGCTTGCGGTCTGCAAGGAACTGCGCGCGTGCGACCTCAAACTCCTTGGCATCGAATCCATCCTTGAGTGCGCGTTGCAGCTCGTCCTTGAGTGCCTGCGTGACCCTCGCAAGATTCTGCGGTGCGGCTTCGGCCTCCATACTCACCGCACCCGAAGGTTCATGGTCACTGGCACTCAGCGAAGCCCCAACGTTGTAGCTAAGTCCATCGCGCTCGCGAACCCGCGCCCACAGGCGCGAGTTGGGCCCACCACCCAGCATGCGTGTGGCCAGTTGAAGTGGCAGGTATTCTGCATCGTTGAGCTTCATCGCGAACTGGGTGTAGGCCTCCACAGTAGCATTGGCCTTGTCCGGCGTGGTATAGCGCAATTCGGCAGGCTTGCGTATCACCAGCGGCCGCACGACACGCGCATAGGGCTGCGGCGCCTTCCATGCATCGAACAGTTGCGCAACGATTTCCTGCACACGCGGCGCTTCAACTGGCCCCACCACGCCCACTGTTGCTGCTTGCGCACCGGCAAAGGTACGGTGAAAGTCGCGCACCTGATCCAGCGTCAGCGCCTCCCAGGCGGCCAGTGAGTCCTGCAAAGCCGCCACATGGCGGACGTCGCCGGCAGCATAAGGGTTGCCGTAGCGTGACCATTCATTGCGCGCCTGGGCCGTCTTGTCCTGCACCTGGCCTTTCAATGCAGACACGGAGCGGGCCTTGAACTCATCAAATACCGCTTGCGGAAAGCTCGGCTTCTGCAGCAGCTCCGCGAGGAGCTTCAGGGTGTCTTCAAACTTGTCCTTCTTGACGGTGATGTTGACCGTTATCTGCTCTGGCCCGCCATTGATGGCAACGGCCGCACCCAGCTTGACAAGTGCATCATCGATCTGCTGCCGGCTTTTGTTGGCGGTGCCCGCCATCAGCATCGACGCCATCATCTGCGCCGGCACGGCCCTATTCATCAGCGTCGCCTCGCTGCCCATACGTAACACCAGGCGCGCGTTCACGACGTCGCCACGCGCGGGCTTGCTGGCCACCGCTACCTTGATACCCCCGGGCGTGGTAGCGCGGCTCACGCGTTTGTCCAGCGTGGCGGGGTCATAGTCAAATGCTGCAACACGCTCGGCCTGCTCTTTGAATTGCGCACCCGCCAGGTAGGCCTTGGGGTCGGGCAGTTGCGCGGCGGGGGCACGCAGCGGGGATTGCGTGGGAATCAGATGGCCGACCGTGCGGTTGTCACGCAGCAAGTAGCTTGTTGCCACGCGGTTGACGTCAACAAGCGTCACGGTTTTATACTGATCGCGCTGCAGGAAGAATGCACGCCAATCGCCCATGACCTGCATCTCTGTCATGGTGCCAGCCACGCGCGCGGCATCGCTGAACGTAAGCTCAATGCCCGCCACGGCTTTGTTGCGTGCACGGTCGAACTCCTCTTGTGTCACGGGCTGCGACGCGATGCCTTCGAGTATCGACAAAAGCTCTGCGCGCACTTCATCGGCCTTTGCATCCGGCGGCAGCACAGCGCCGACCAGCATCATCGACGACTCGCGGCGCTGCAGGGGCGAGGCAAACACGGCTTGCGCTTTCTTGGTTTCGACCAATGCCTTGTGCAGACGGCCAGCTGGAGCATCGGCCAGCACCAGATTGACGAGCGAGAGCGCTACTGTATCGGGATGCAGCGCTGCGGGGGTGTGATAGCCCGCAACAAGCACTTGCACCTGGGAGGGGCGGCGCACTGTCACGCTTCGCTCGCCGTCTTGCGGTGTGTCGAGTGTGTAGGTCACGGGGATAGTACCGGCTGGCACCTTGATCGCGCCCAGATGACGCACGATGGACTGGAGCGCAGCCTGCTCGTCGAATTTGCCGGCAATCACCACGAACGCGTTATCGGGCCGGTAGTAGCGGCGATAGAAGCTCTGCAATCGCGAAATATCCACGTTCTCAATGTCTGACCGCGCACCGATGACAGCATTGCCGTAGTTATGCCACTGATAGGCCACCGATTGCATGCGCTGCACGAGCACCTGAACGGGATTGTTCTCGCCGATTTCATACTCGTTTCGCACCACCATCATCTCGCTGTCGAGATCTTTCTTGGCTATGAACGAGTTGACCATGGCATCAGCTTGCCAGCTCAAATACCAATCAAGCTGGCTAGCGTCATAGGTAAACGATGCGAAGTAGTTGGTGCGATCGGCTGTCGTCGTACCGTTGAAGGAGAAGCCGCGTTTACGGAACTCTGCCTTCGGGTCTGGCGTCGCAGGCGTGCCCTTGAAGATCAGGTGCTCCAGCAAATGCGCCATGCCGGTTTCGCCATAGCCTTCATGCCGCGAGCCGACAAGATAAGTGACGTTGACGGCCACGTTCGTGGCCGCACTGTCGGGCGCCAGCAGTACCTGCATGCCGTTTGAAAGACGATATTCCTTTATACCCTCTACTGTAACGATTGGTTTCTGGCCATCAAAAGCCAGAAGAGGAGTAGTACTAGCAAGAGTAGTGCCACACAGAAGAGTGAGTGACACAGCCTGTAGCAGCAATAACCGCAAGGCACAAGACTTGAGAAAACAACTTCGTTCCATATTTCGAATTGACAGTTGTAGTTAGTTGATCGTTATCGAATCTCTGTTATCAGTGCGATCAGTGAACAGCTCGACAGCATCTATGCTGCAGGCAGGATCACCAGCTTGCCGGTTGCACGGCGCTCACGCAAATCTATGAGGGCTTGCGCCGTTTGCTCAAGTGAGTAGGTCTTGGACACGAGCGGCTTGATCTTGCCCT
>CAYSMM010000156.1:4399-6032 GCA_964432095.1 uncultured Burkholderiaceae bacterium
TTTCATCCAGCCCATCATCTCGGCAATCGCCGCTGCATTGTTCTGCGGCTCGCGCTTGGCGAACTCACCCCAGAACACACCTACGATGCTCGCACCTTTGAGCAGTGCAAGGTTCCACGGCAGCGCCGGGATCTCACCGTTCGCAAAACCCACCACGAGATAGCGACCGCGCCAGCCTATGCTGCGGAACGCCGCCTCGGCAAACTTGCCGCCCACGGGATCGTAAATCACATCGGGACCCTTACCGCCGGTTGCTGCCCTCACGGCCTCGCGCAAGTCTTGCGCTTCGTAATGGATCAACTCGTCTGCACCATGTGCCTTGCACACGGCCAGCTTCTCGTCGCTGGACGCCGCAGCGATCACCCGTGCGCCGAGTGCTTTGCCAATTTCCACCGCCGCCAGACCCACACCGCCTGCCGCTCCAAGCACCAGCATCGTCTCGCCGGCTTTCAGTTGCGCGCGGTCTTTCACGGCGTGCCAACTCGTGCAATACGTGAGCGTGAACGCGGCAGCAAGTTCATTAGGCATCTGCGGCGGCAAAGGCAGGGTCACGGCGGCAGGTGCGATAACCTCCTCGGCAAAACCGCCCAGCCCGCAAAACGACACGACACGATCGCCCGCCTTCACGTGTTTCACGCCATCGCCCACCGCAATCACGTCACCGGCCACCTCGGCGCCAGGCGTGAATGGCAGCGGTGGCTGCACCTGATACTTCTTTTGCACGATCAGCACGTCAGGAAAGTTCACGCCGGCTGCGCGCACACGAATTTGCACCTCACCGGCACCTGGTACGCGGCCCGGCACTTCTTCAACCACCAGTTGCTCGGGCATACCCCATTGCCTGCACAGAACGGCTTTCATCTTGGGTTCTCCTCATTCTTCATTGGCGTTGCACGTTGATGTTTGCCCGGCACCCAGCCCTGCGTACCGAATGCCTGCTGTGCTACAGCCAGCGGCGCGGGCTCGAGCGGTGTGGCCATGCTGTCGTTCCAGCGGTTCAAAAAACCGAACATCGCAACAACGGCAAGAATTTCCACGATTTGGGCCTCGCTCCAGTGTGTACGCAACGCAGCGAACAGCTCGTCGCTCACGGCGTTGGGCTGTGCTGCAGCGGCCAGCGCAAAGTCGAGTGCCGCCCGCTCTGCGGTGGTGTAGTGCGTGCTAACCGCGTAACTCCACACATCGGCCAGCTTCTCTGCAGACACCCCAAAGTTCTGCGCACCCAGCGCTGTGTGCGCCTGGCAGTACAAGCAACCAGCTGCTTTGCTTGCAACATGCCCTATCAGGCGCTTGAGGCCGAGATCGACTTCCGAAACCTCCGGAACGCGCTGCGTATCGCACGGAGCGGCGCCGATATCGATCCTGCCGAGTACTACATCGAAGGCGGGCGACTGTTCGAATCGGAGGAACTGCGTCAGCTGGCCTCGAACACCGAGGAGTTGCCGCTGGAGGCGGCAATCACGTCGGCCAGGGCCGCCAGGTCCAGCCCGGCGGCCTTGCCCAGGGCCAGCGCTTCGCCGACCAGGGCCATGATGGCGCCGCCCATCATCTGGTTGACCAGCTTGGCCGTCTGGCCGGCGCCCAGGGGGCCCAGGTGAAAGAGCTTGTCGCCCAGGCACTGCAGCACGGGACG
>CAYSMM010000157.1:0-5967 GCA_964432095.1 uncultured Burkholderiaceae bacterium
GCTGCTATGGTGGTTCCCGCAGATTGCAATGTATCTGCCCACCAAGATGTAGCACAGGTCAGGTATGGCTCAGGTCAAGAAATCACATACTCAATAAAGTATAATGCCTTTGCTGGTATTCATACGCCAGTAACGGCATTATACAAATAGCAGTAATACCTAGAATCGAAGACTCGCAGTCTATATACCCTGGCCGATGAGGTCCTTGGCCACCTGCTCACCAAGCGCACGCAAGGCATCTACCTCGTCTGAGTTGCTGCTTGCTTCGGCAGTGATCAAGCTGCCGTCGCTGCGGCCATACACCGCACGCAGCTGCCATGAGCCTGCCTCACGTGTGCAATGCGCTGCAATCGGCATGGTGCAACTGCCACCCAGTGCCTCGAGCACCGCACGCTCAGCCGTCACCGCCAGCAAGGTATCGCAGTGCTGCAGCGGCTTGAGCAATTCATGCACATCGGCGCGGTCGCTGCGAATCTCAATACCCAATGCACCCTGCGCGGCCGCAGGTAGCATTTGCTGCGTCTCAATGACTGCGCGCACGCGCGCCGCCAGGCCTAGCCGCTTCAAGCCGGCATAGGCCAGAATGATGGCAGCATACTGTCCCTCGTCGAGCTTGCGTAGTCGCGTGTCGAGGTTGCCGCGCAGCGGCTCGATCTTCAAATGCGGGTAACGCGCCTTGAGTTGTACCTCGCGGCGCAAGCTGCTGGTGCCCACCACCGCACCATGCGGTAAAGCATCTAGCGACTCATGATGGTTGCTGACGAACGCATCGCGCGGATCTTCACGCTGCATCACACAGGCCAGAGCAAAGCCTGCGGGTAACACGGCCGGCACGTCCTTGAGCGAGTGCACCGCCAGGTGCGCGCGCCCGGCTTCAAGTGCCGTCTCCAGTTCCTTGACGAACAAGCCCTTGCCACCGATTTTCGCCAGCGTCACGTCTAGCTTGCGGTCACCCTCGGTGGTCATGCCGAGAATCGCAACATCTAAAGTGCTGTGCGCTGCGCGTAGTGCGTCACGCAAATGGTTTGCTTGCCATAGCGCCAGGCGGCTCTCGCGCGTTGCAATCACAATAGAGGAGATAGCACTCATGGGTTCGATGCTAACATGCTGCAGCGCAGCATATATTGCGCAGCAGCCCGTAACCTTTCCCCACTATGGTCAAAGCAAAGCAACACACAAACGACGGCACGACAGACAAAGACGCACCGCTTGCCGAGGACATTCGGCTTCTGGGCCGACTACTCGGCGATGTGATTCGTGAGCAGGAAGGCACCGCGGTGTTTGACGCGGTCGAAGCGATTCGCACTGCTGCCGTCGCGTTTCGCAAGCACAATGATGCCGCAGCAGGCAAGAGGCTTGACAAGCTGCTTGCTGCGTTATCACGTGATCAAACCGTGAGCGTGATCCGTGCGTTCAGCTACTTCTCCCATCTCGCCAATATTGCTGAAGATCAGCACGTGATCCGACGCCGCATCGCACATGGCAGCGACAGCATGCCGCACGAAGGCAGCTTTGAGCGCTCGCTGATACGACTCAAGGCTGCCGGTGTACGCGCCAGTCAAGTTGCAGACTATTTTCAGCATGCGCTCGTGTCGCCCGTGCTCACCGCGCATCCCACCGAGGTACAGCGGCAAAGTATATTGCTAGCCGAGCGCGACATCGCGCGCTTCATTGCCGAGCCCACACGCAACGAGGCGGCCTTGAAGGCACGCATCACTCAGCTGTGGCAAACGCGCATGCTGCGCTATGAGAAGCTCACTGTAGCCGATGAAATCGTCAATGCACTTAGCTACTACAACACCACATTCCTCAGCGAGATCCCGGCGCTTTACCGCGAGTGGGAGCAGGTGCTGCAATGTCATTTCCCGCGCAAGGAGGGCTGGCGCCTGCCGCCATTCTTTCGTATGGGGCATTGGATTGGTGGAGACCGAGACGGTAACCCGTTTGTAAATGCGCAAACTCTGCGCCTGGCTTTGCAGTCGCAGTGCTCGGTGGTGCTGCGCCATTATCTAGACGAGGTGCACACACTTGGCGCTGAGCTATCAATGAGCACCTTGCTGACTCGCGTGACGCCCATGCTGGCTGAGCTGGCTGCGCAGTCACCCGACACATCCGCCCATCGCGCCGACGAACCCTACCGCCGTGCACTCACAGGCGTGTACGCGCGACTCGAAGCGACATTACAGCAACTCGCCGACGAGCAATCGATGCGGCATGCGGTAGGCCAGAGCCGCCCCTACTCTACCAGCGACGAACTGCTAGCCGACTTGCGAACCATTGATGCGTCACTGCGGCACCACCATGCAGGCGTGATTGCCGACATGCGACTAGCCAACCTGATTCGCGCCGTTCAGGTATTCGGCTTTCATTTGGCCACGCTGGATTTGCGCCAAAGCTCAGACGCGCACGAGACAACGGTTGCCGAGCTACTGCAGCACGCGCAGTTGAGTAGTGATTACGCGTCGCAGCCCGAAGCCGCAAAGCGGGAGCTACTGCTAGCAGCCTTGCATGACCCACGCTCATTACGCGTCAAAGCGGCCCGCTACTCCGAGCGTACGCTCAGCGAGCTTGAGGTGTTCAACGCAGCATTCGAGGCCCGGGCGCGGTATGGCGACGATGCGATTCGCCAATACGTGATTTCGCACACCGAAGACGTGAGCGACTTGCTTGAAGTACTGTTGCTGCAAAAGGAGGCTGGGCTCATGCAAGGCACTCTGGGCAAGCAGACCAGTGCATCCTTACTCGTGGTGCCGCTGTTCGAGACGATAGGCGACCTGCGCAACGCCCCGCGCATCATGCATGAGTACTGGTCGCTACCGGGCATACGCGACCTCGTGCGCGCACAAGGCAACGTACAGGAGGTCATGCTGGGCTACAGTGACAGCAACAAGGACGGCGGGATTTTCACCAGCAACTGGAGTCTGCACGAGGCGGAGATCGCACTAGCCGTGCAAGCTGATGAGTTCGAAATCAGCTTACGGCTATTCCACGGCCGAGGCGGCACAGTAGGCCGCGGCGGTGGGCCGAGCCACCAGGCCATACTCGCACAGCCTGCGGGTACGGTGCGTGGACAGATCAGACTGACTGAGCAGGGCGAGGTTATTGCCAGCAAGTACGCGCATCCGCAAATTGGCCGCCGCAACCTGGACACTCTGGCTGCAGCCTGCCTTGAGGCAACGCTTCATACCCCGAGCGAGCCCATACCTGTAGTATTCCTGCAGGCCGCATCACGATTGAGCGAGCTGGCGATGGAGCGCTACCGCGACCTCGTGTACGGCACGCCAGGCTTTGCTGATTTCTTCTTTGCAGCAACGCCCATTGCAGAGATTGCCGAGTTGAATATCGGCTCGCGACCTGCATCTCGCAAGGCCACGCGTCGGATCGAGGACTTGCGCGCCATCCCCTGGAGTTTTTCGTGGGGCCAGTGCCGGGTGGCGCTGCCCGGATGGTTTGGCGTTGGTCACGCGATACATGCCTATCTGAATGAGGCAAACGCTGCCGAGCGGGCCAAGCGAGTCAAGCTCCTGCAGCGCATGGCGCACGAGTGGCCGTTTCTTACCTCGTTGCTTTCCAACATGGACATGGTGCTGGCCAAGAGCGACATGGCTATCGCATCGCGCTACGCTCGGCTGGTACCCGACGCAAAATTGTCGCGCAGAGTGTTTGCAGCCATTGAGGAGGAATGGGCGGCCACACAAGCTGCACTCACACTGCTAACCGGCGAAGCCGAGCGCCTGACGGCCAACCCCACACTCAAGCGCTCGCTACGCAACCGCTTGCCCTACCTTGATCCGCTCAACCACCTGCAGGTCGAGCTGACACGCCGCCACCGCGCAGGCGAGACCGACGAGCGAGTACGCCGCGGCATTCATCTGTCGATCAACGGCTTGGCCGCCGGGCTTCGCAATACCGGGTAAGCTACAAACGTGCAATCACAGCGCAGCAACTTTTGGCTAGGCATTGCCTGCCTGCTGACCACGGTAACCATTTGGGGCTGCTTCCTGCCCGTCAGCAAAGTTGTGCTGCAAACGGTTGACCCATTTTGGCTCAACGTCATTCGCTACTGGTTTGCGGCGGCGCTTTGCGCAGTGATATTGGTATGGCGCGAGGGTTGGCAGGCGCTGCGACTTGGGCCACAGGCCCGCAAGCTGTGGGGGTTCGGCACACTTGGCTACGTGGTATACGCGCTGCTGGTGTATGTCGGCGCGCCGCTCGCACGCAGCGAGCACGGCGCTGCGATCTTGGCTATGCAACCCGTATTCCTTGCTGTGTACCTGTGGGTATCTCGGCAGTATAGGCCAAGTTCTGCGCAATGGATATTCATACTTTGCACAGTACTCGGTGTTGTATTACTAATCACACGAGGTGACCTCTCACTGCTAATGCACGGCGGTTCGCAATTGGGGAACGGCTTGATTTTGCTTTCGGCACTCGGTTGGGTGGGCTACACACTCGGCTTGAAGCACACCGGCTACAGCCCCTTGCGCTACACCACACTGGCATGTGTTTGTGGCAACGCCGTGGCAACGGTCATCACGCTGGTGCTCACCGCTACCGGCCACGCCACGCTGCCGCAGGCGGGCCAACTGCTGCCGCTGTGGCCACAACTGCTGTTCATCATCGTTGCGTTATCGGCTTTGTCGATTGTGTTTTGGAATATTGGTGTAGAAAAAGTCGGCCCGCTCAATGCGGCACTGTTTGCGCCGCTTGCACCTGTGGTCACTTTCATGATCGTCGTCGCTCAGGGGCAAACGTTCAGTGCCATCGAGGTATCGGGTGCGCTGCTTGCGTTTACGGCCCTGGTTGCCAATGCAGTGATTGCGCGCAGCAAGGCTATGCGGCTTGAAACCGCGACTTGACTTCGGCCAGTTGCCGGCGGCTCACGGCTAGCGGCTCGCCTAGGCCACGCAGCCGCACTACCCAGCTTTCGCCACCCTCTTCATCGGTGCCACCAGCTTTTGACAAGCCTTCGATAGCGCTGATGGCCACCAGCGCATTACGATGCACACGTACGAACTGCGTGGCGTGCTGTGCTTCCAACTCGTTGAGCGACGTCTCGATGACGTACTCACGGTCCACGGTGCGTAGCGTGGTGTACTTCATCTCGGCCTTGAAGTAGAGAATGGTCGCTAGCGGCACACGCAGTAGCACGCCACGTTCACGCACCATTACATGCGGCGCAATATCTGTAGCAACTGACTCCTTAGCCTTGAGCCAGCGGCTACAGCGCTCGAGCGCCGTAGTTAATCGCTCGATGCGCACAGGCTTGGTGAGGTAGTCCACCGCCTCCACCTCAAACGCGCTGTAGGCGTGCTCTTCATACGCGGTGACGAACACAATGGCCAGATGCTGAAACTGCTCGCGCAGTTTGCGCGCAAGCACCAGGCCGCTAGTACCCGGCATTTGCACGTCGAGCAGCGCCACATTGATGGGGCAGCCCTGCGCCGTGACGAGCGCATGCTCAGCATCACCCGCCTCGTATACGCGCGCAATGCCCGATGCCGTGCATTGCGACAGCAACGCACGGATTTTGGTGCGTGCCAGCGGCTCGTCGTCCACCACCAGCACATGCAGATGGTTGAGTGTAGGGGCTGGCGCTTCAGTGGTGTCGTCATCGACGCTCATAGAGGCAACCAAAGCGTGACTTGGAACTTGTTCGGCATGGGTTTGATTTCCCAGTCGGCTGCGATATCGTAAACGAGTGCGAGCCGTTCGCGCAGATTGGCAAGCGCCGTGCCCGACCCGCCAGACGGCCGGTAGGCGGTGACGTCGCCAACGGTGTTGATGACGCGGATCATCAGCCGCCCGCCGTCGAGCTGCGCTTTCACGTCTATGCGCACCTCACCCGGGGTCGCCTCTACCCCGTGCTTGACCGCGTTTTCTACCAGCGGCTGCAAGCACAACGTGGGCACGGGTTTGGAAAGCAGCGACTCCTCGATGAACCAGTGCACCTGCATGCGGTCGCCA
>CAYSMM010000158.1:0-5924 GCA_964432095.1 uncultured Burkholderiaceae bacterium
TGGTGCCACACGACGAGATCGCAGAGTCAAAGCGGCTAGCCGACTACCTGCGGTTCGAAGTGAAGAGTTGAGGCGGGATACTCATGCAACCATTCTCCATCACGCTCTTCGCAATATCAGGAGACCCCGAGGGCATTTGCCACCTCGACAAGTCGAACGAATCGGGCTACGGCGTCGTTTTCAACTAGGAGCTTTTCCATCTGTTGAAGCAGGAGTCGGGCTTCTCCCGCGCCAGCATCTACAGCTGAGTTGCCACCGCTCCGCCGCATACCCATTTAGATTGTTTTGTATGCGTATCCGCTAAAGTAATTCCTCATGTTCAAGCTTTAGCGCAGCCCGTACCAGACCCCACGGCCGCTGCCGTGCTGGTCTAGCGTACTGCGCTCGACCAGCACACGGAAGTGCTGCTTGAGCGTGTTGCGGCTTGCGCCTGTTAGTTTGATGACATCGCCGATAGTGACGCGGCCATGCTCGCGGGCGAACTCCACGATCTGTAGCTGCAGCTGTGGCATGGCAGCCAGCACAATCTTCTCGCGCTCGACTTTCTTCTCCAGCCTTCCCACCTGTTCAGCCAGTGAGCGCAAGAAGAACAGCAGCCATGGTTGCCAGTTCGGTGCCTCTGTGCGGATCGTGCCTTGCGTCTGCCGCAGTGCCGGGTAGTACGCGTCTTTGTTGTGCTCAACCACGCTTTCCAGCGAGCTGTAGGGCACATAGATATAGCCGGCCTGCAGCAGCAGCGTGGTTAGCACGCGTGAGAGTCGCCCATTGCCGTCTTCGAAGGGATGAATTTCCAGAAACACGACGATGCACAGTGCAATGATCAGCAGCGGATGCAGACGGGCCGTCTCGCGCTCCTGGTTCACCCAAGCCACTAACTCCATCATTAGGCGGGGCGTGTCGAAGGGCGAAGCAGTCTGGAACACGACGCCGATCTGCGCGCCAGTTTCATCGAAGGCCGCGACGCTGTTCGAGCGGGCTTTGTAGTTGCCGCGATGCCAAGTGTCCTTCTCGCTGTAGCGCAGCAGGATCTACGTGACAGGCGAATCCGAGTGGAAACCGTAAGCCTCCTCTCGCTTCCTCACCGGTTCGGGTGGTTATGGCCTGCGGTTCGATCTCCAAAAACGGAACAGAACACAGCGGCAGGGAGATGTTCCTTTTTTTCGTCAAAATCTTGCATTAGACGAATAAACGTAACATACTCCCAATCATGCTTACCAATACCCACACCCAGCGAGTCCTCGATCTGGCCAGCCAGAAGGGGCTGCTGCGCGCCAGTGATCTGGACGCCATCGATGCGCCTCGGATTGTCCTGACGCGTCTGACCGCCGCTGGCCTTCTGCACAGGGTCGGGCGCGGTCTCTACCGCCTGCCCAGCCATCCGGGCTCGGAGGACGAAGGCCTCGCGGCCGTCGCCACCAAGGTACCGCAGGCCGTGTTCTGCCTGCTGACGGCGCTGCAATTCCATGAGCTGACTACTCAACTGCCGCGCCAGATCTGGATCGCCATGCCGCGCGGCAGTCACGTACCCCGGATCGACTGGCCGCCGGTCAAGATGGTTCAGATGACCGGCGAGGTCTACACGGCGGGCATCGAAGAGCACCTGCGCGACGGCGTGAAGCTGCGGGTATACGGCGCGGCCAAGACAGTCGTGGACTGCTTCAAGCACCGCAACAAAGTCGGCCTGGACGTGGCGCTGGAGGCGCTGAAAGACGTGCGCGCGCGGCGCTTGGTCACGGCGGAAGATCTGTGGCGCTACGCGAAGATCTGCCGCGTGGCCAATGTGATGCGTCCATATCTGGAGGCCGTTGAATGAACGACATCGCGGCTTCAGTGCGCGCCCGTCTGCTCAACGTCGCCAAGGCGCAGGGCGTCGACTTCAATCAGGTGCTGGTGCGTTTCGCGCTGGAGCGCATCCTCTACCGCCTGAGCCAGTCTGGGTACGCGGATCGTTTTCTGCTCAAGGGTGCGCTGCTGTTCACGCTCTGGTACGACATGCCGCATCGGGCCACGCGCGATGTCGACCTGCTTGGCTTAGGCGCCAGTGATCTGGAATCCGTGGCCCAGACCTTCCGTGACATCGCCAGCGTTGCCGTGGACGACGGCATCGTGTTCGATCCGGCCTCTGTCATTGCCGAGGAAATCCGCAAGGACGCCGGATACGCTGGCGTGCGTATCCTCATTAGCGGCGAGCTGGCCAAGGCACGGTGTAAGACGCAGATCGACATCGGCTTCGGCGATGCGGTCACACCGGCTCCGGTGGACTCGGTCTATCCGGTGTTGCTGGATGACCTACCTGCGCCTCGCCTGCGCACCTATCCTGTGTACACCGTCGTTGCGGAGAAGCTCCATGCCATTGCGGTGCTGGGAATGACCAATAGCCGGATGAAGGACTACCTCGACCTGTCGCTGCTGCTGGAGCGCGAATCCCTAGACATCGATCTGCTGGCGCAAGCGGTGAGGGCCACTTTCGAGAGACGCGGTATGGCCGTGCCCGCGGCACTGCCGGTCGGCATGACCGACGAGTTCGCAAACGACGCGTCGCGGCAGGCGCTGTGGCAGTCATTCCTCAAGAAGAGCGAACTCGCCCCTGAACCCCTGGCCGCTGTTGTGGTTCGACTGCGGGCGGCCTTGGAACCAGCGTTGAGGCGATCCGCCTCATGACGAGATCACGGCAGAGTGCCACATTGAAACGAAAAGAGGGGCAACAGCACGCTGTGTCCCTCTTTTGATGCAAACGAGTATTTGGTGGACCGAAGGAGGATCGAACTCCCGACCTCTGCATTGCGAACGCAGCGCTCTCCCAGCTGAGCTATCGGCCCACTTGCAATAGAGTTTAGCGCCGGGGCGTGCGGCTGCAAAGGGGCCGCTCACTCCATGCCGCTTCTGCGCGCCAGCTCTACAAACAGCGCGCTGTGGTCGAGGTCGGCCAGGCCGTGTTCGCAGCCGTTGGCGTAGAGCTGCTCCAACAGTTGGGTGATGGGTGCGTCGAACCCGGCGTCGGCTGCGGTGGCCAGTGCGTTGCGCAGGTCTTTGAGCTGCGTGCTCATGGCGCCACGCTTGGCAAAGTCGTGCTGGATCATTCGTTCGCCGTGCACTTGCAGGATACGGCTGTCGGCAAAGCCGCCGGTGATGGCCTCGCGTACTTTGGCCATATCGGCGCCGCCGCTGGCGGCCAGTAGCAGCGCCTCGGCGACGATGCCGATGGTGCCGCCGACGATCATTTGGTTGGCGAGCTTTGCAAGCTGCCCTGCACCGTGCGGGCCCACGTGTGTGGCGCGGCCCAGCACCTGGAACACGCGGGCGGCATGCTGAAAGCGGGCCTCGTCGCCCCCGGCCATGATGACGAGGGTGCCAGCCTCAGCGCCCACGGTGCCGCCCGATACCGGCGCGTCGAGGTGATGCACGCCAATGGCCTGCAGGCGCGCGGCATGGTCGCGCGCCTCGGTAGGTTTGATGGAGCTCATGTCGATGTGCAGGCTGCCACGCGGCATGGCCGCGGCTGCGCCTTGAGCAAATAACACGTCGGCCACCGCGGCACCGTCTTGCAGCAGGGTGAGGGTGATGTCGGCGCCGTCCACGGCCTCGGCTGCGCTTGCGCACACGCGCGCGCCATGCGGGCGCAATGCCTCGGCTTTGGCGGCGGTGCGGTTCCAGGCGCTGACGGCAAAGCCCGCGTCGCACAAGCGCCTGGCCATGGGCAGGCCCATCAACCCGATGCCGAGCACGGTAATTTTCATGGCTTGTTTCTCCATTGCTGCCGCAGTATAAAAAGCAGCGAAAGGCACCGCATATGAGCAAGTTCGACCCGGCCACTCTTGACCGCATGTACAACAATCGCGCGCTGGTGCCCGAGCATCCGCGCCATCTGCAAAGTTGGGCCGAGTGGTCAGCCGCTGCGCGAAATGTACAGTCGTGCCGCATCGACGTGCGCTACGGCAGTGGCGCTTGCGAAACGCTGGACGTGTTCCCCACACACTACGCAGCGGCGCCAGTGCTGGTGTTTATTCACGGCGGCTGGTTCCGCGCGCTGGACAAGGCCGACCATTCATTTATTGCGCCAGCGTTCACACGCAAAGGGGCATGCGTGGTGGTGCCCAACTATGCGCTGGCACCCGCAGTGACGATCAACCAGATCGTGATGCAGATGGTGGAGGCGCTGGCGTGGACGTACCGCAACATCGCCCTGTACGGCGGTGATCCGCAGCGCATTGTGGTGGCCGGGCACTCGGCTGGCGGGCACTTGGCCGCGATGATGTTGTGCTGCGATTGGCGTGTATACGCGCGTGACTTGCCTGCTGGCCTGGTGAAGGGCGCGCTGGCAATCAGCGGTTTGTTTGAGATGGACTCTGTGCGCCACACGCCGTTTTTGCAATGCGATTTGCAGCTCACGCCAGCCAGCGTGCGGCAGCTCAGCCCGGCCTGGATGCCCGCGCCCAGGCATGGGCCGCTGTACGCGCTGGTGGGCGGCGACGAAAGCGCGATGTTCTTGCAGCAAAACGCGTTGATTCAGCAGGCGTGGGGCAAAAAGGCAGTGCCAGTGTGCGAGGCGTTACCGGGGCTCAACCACTTCAGCATGCTTGAGGCGTTGGCGCAGCCGCAGCACAGGCTGCATCAACTGGCGTGCGAGTTGCTGGGTTTGAGATGACTGTGGTTTGATTGGGCTGCGTCACTTCGCAGGCCATGACGTCTGATACTGCATGAAGTAACATGCCGTTACTGGTAGTCAGTATTCAATGTAAAGCATTATAGATAGATTAGTATCAATAAAAATGTCATCAGGAGCGCAGCAGACGAAGCACGGCTTCTCGTGTCACTCAACCGGTGTTGCCATGGGCGCTGTCTTGAGTGTCGCTATGCGTGGCACTGGGGGTTGCCGCATCACGCGCTGCCGCCAGGCATTGCGTGAGTACTTTCACATCCCCAATATGGTTGGCCATCAGCAGAATCAGGCGCGCATTCAGCGCATCGCTTTGCGTGCGAGTCAGGCCCGAGTGCGCATCGAGCAGTTGCTCGTAAAACGCATCGGCATCGCTGATGTTGGGTTGCGTGATCAGGTTCATGCCTCAGATGCTCCCAGTGCGCAGGCCACTGCATGCACCGTGTTGCCGTCGAGTTGTGTGCCGCGTGCCGCAAGGTAGCCGTCGGGGCGCAACAAGGCCCAAGCGCCAGTGCCGCTCGTCATGTCTACGCCGCATGCGCGCTCCAGATGCTGGCGTGCATCGGACACGCACTCGCATGCCTGCGCCTGTGCCCGTGGGTGGTGCGCATGGCGCGCTGCACTGTTGAGCACATGCACGCAGCGGACCGCTGCGGTGCGGCTGAGTTGTTGCAGCCGCTTGATTTGCTGCGCAGTGATCGGCCCAAACGCCAGCAGCAGCAAGCGGCTGCCAGCCCAATGCTGAAGATCGATCAACTCACCCGGGCTGCCGTCCAGCCATTCAAACGCGACGTTTTGCACCGGCACACCGCCGCCCGCGCCGCACACCGGGCTTTGGGTGTAGCGGTTAGGCACTGACATGCGGCCGGTGTTGACCAGTTGCCGTGCAAACGGGTGTTTACGTGCCAGCGCCAGTGTGGCGTCGCGGAACACGCGTTCCATGCCCTCGGGCGCACGCAGATAGCGCGCCGTGCGGTTGGTGACGCGTACATTGTCCTGCGCAGCTTCACGGCGCTCGCTGTCGTAGCTATCCAGCAGTGCATCACCTGCATGGCCTTGCACCACGGCTGCAAGTTTCCACGCCAGGTTGTCGGCGTCCTGCAGGCCGCTGTTGCCGCCGCGCGCACCGAAGGGGCTGACGACGTGTGCCGAGTCGCCGATGAAGAACACGCGGCCCTTGCGGAAGCGGTCGAGACATTCGCTGCGGTAAGCGTATGGCCCCACCCATACGATTTCGCAATCCACCTTGCTGCCGAACTGCTGCGCG
>CAYSMM010000159.1:0-5916 GCA_964432095.1 uncultured Burkholderiaceae bacterium
CAATGTCACTTGCTTGCCCGGCGTATTGAGGAGCAGCTCGTGGATGTTGCTCACATAAGGCGGCAGCTTGGACTCGGGTACGCCCTTGGCACGCGCGTACAACGGCATGACTTGCGGCAGCACTTTCCTCATGTCCTCGATGCGCGTGCTGCCTTTGGGGTGGGTGGACAGCCATTGCGGCGGGCCGCCACGGCTTGCGAGCGCCATCTTCTCCCACAGCACCAGTCCGGCGCGCGGGTCGTAGCCGGCGCGGGCCGACAGCTCCAGGCCCACGAGATCGGCCTCGCTTTCATCCTCCCGATCGAACTTCAGCGTCAACAGGTTGGCACCCAGGTTGACGGCGAGATTTCCAAGATCGCCCAAGCCCAGCAGAGACGACAATATACTCGCGCCCACGCCGGTGGCGGCATGCTTGCCCATGCGCTCGCGCGCGTGCTCGCGCAAGGCGTGTGCCACCTCGTGGCCCATGATCGCAGCAACTTCGTCATCGGTGAGGCGCAGTTGCTCGAGGATGCCGGTGTAAAACGCGATCTTGCCGCCGGGCATGCAAAACGCGTTGATCTGCTTACTGCCGATCAGATTGACTTCCCACTTCCATTGCTGGGCGCGCGGGTTCCATGCGTTGGCATGCGGCACGATCCTTTGCGCGATCGCGCGCAGGCGCTGCACTTGCGGGTGGTTGTCAGGCGCCAGCGCCCCCTTGGCGTTAGCCTCACGCATCATCTGCACGTACTGCTGAGCTGCAGCCTGCTCCAGCCGCTCTGCGCTGACCAGCCGAGTGAAGCCCGACGCTTTGCCGACGTTCACGCCCTCGCGCGGGGGCTCGTCCTTGGAATGCACAAGTTGCGATGTCGTTAGTGCAAAAAGAGTGAGCAAAGTGATCAGCGGTCGGTTCATGAGCAGCCTTGTCCGTTGATAATCGGGGAGTCAACGATAGTACAAAAACGCAGAGATGTCCCCGCTAGCTGACGTTCAACTGCCTGCAGACGCTACTACTTCACGCCGCAGCGCCTGGCAGGCGCTGAAAGTCTATGGCCAGCCGCCGGTGCTGCGCATGCTGCTGCTGGGGTTTGCGGCCGGATTGCCGCTATTGCTGGTGTTTGGCACGCTGAGCTTTTGGCTGCGCGAGGCCGGTATTGATCGCGCGACCATCGGCTTTATCAGCTGGGTGACCTTGGCCTACGGTTTCAAGTGGACGTGGGCCCCGCTGGTGGACCGTTTGCCGATTCCGCTGCTCACTCGTGTTCTGGGACGCCGCCGCAGCTGGCTGCTGCTGGCACAATGTGGCGTTGCTGCGGGCTTGGTGGGCATGGCGTTCACCGACCCGAAAGCAGCGCTGCAACCGGCGGTTTTTTTCGCGTTGCTGGTCGCGTTTTCGTCGGCCACGCAAGACATAGCGCTGGACGCGTACCGCATCGAATCCGCAGCGGTTGACGTGCAGGCGGCACTGGCCGCGGCCTACCAGACCGGCTATCGCCTGGCCATGATCTGGGCCGGTGCAGGTGTATTGTGGATCGCAGCTGGCGTCACCGAGGGCGCGCAGGGATATCTTCACAGCGGCTGGAAAGTGGCGTATCTGGTGATGGCAGCAAGCATGGCGGTGGGCGTGCTCACGGTGCTGCTGTCGCCCGAGCCTGCGCAGTACCGCGAGCACAAGTCGTACCACGGCGACGTGCTGGCTTGGCTGCAAGATGCGGTGGTCGCGCCGTTCGTGGACTTCATCCGTCGCTATGGCAAGCATGCGCTGCTGGTGCTGGTGCTGATTGCGGTGTACCGCATCAGCGACGTGGTGATGGGCATCATGGCCAATCCGTTTTACGTGGACATGGGCTACAGCAAAACCGAAGTGGCCAATGTGTCCAAGGTATATGGCCTCATCATGACGCTGGCAGGCGGCTTCGTCGGCGGGTTTCTTGCGTTGCGCTACGGCGTCATGCGCGTGCTCATGCTGGGCGCGCTGCTATCGGCGGCCAGCAACCTGCTGTTTGCATGGCTGGCTACGCGTGGGCATGATGTGGTGGGCCTTACGCTCGTGATCAGTGCCGACAATCTGTCCAGCGGCATCGCGTCGGCAGCGTTCATCGCCTATTTGTCCAGCCTCACCAACATCAGCTACTCGGCCACGCAGTACGCGCTGTTTTCGTCCATCATGCTGCTGCTGCCCAAGTACCTCGCGGGGTTTTCGGGCAAGTTCGTCGAGGCTTACGGCTACATCGCGTTCTTCAACGCCACGGCTTTGCTGGGAGTGCCGGTGCTGCTGCTGGTGTGGCTGGCCATGCGCTGGCTGCCGCCACCGGCCGCCACAGACGGATCGGCAGATGCAGTTTCTGCAAATACTCAATCCTCTATATAGGCTTTACTGGTTTACTATCGAGCAGTAAAAGCATAATACATGATAGAGTATCATGGTTAAATGATTGTAAAGCTGAGACGAGCATGTCCGTATAATACGGATCAGCGCCGATTTGTCCTGCTTGCGGGCGCTTAACAAGTACAGCTAAATCGGCACGCCGATAAACGCCCGCAAGCACCCCGCTGTGGGCGTTTCGTTTTTTCGGATTCACACATCACTATGGCCTCAATCGGTTTCGTCACACCACAACGCATGCACTTTGCCGAGGCGCTGCCGCTGCAAAGCGGCGCCAGCATTGCCGGCTATGACCTGGTGTACGAAACCTATGGCACGCTCAACGCCAGCAAAAGCAATGCGGTGCTGGTGTGTCACGCGCTCAATGCGTCGCACCACGTGGCCGGCATCTACGAAGGGCAAAACAAAAGCGAGGGCTGGTGGCACAACATGGTCGGCCCCGGCCTGCCGGTGGACACCAACAAGTTCTTCGTCATCGGCGTCAACAACATTGGCTCATGTTTCGGCTCCACCGGCCCCATGCACCCCCACCCCGCGACTGGCAAGCCATATGGCAAAGACTTCCCGGTGGTGACGGTAGAGGACTGGGTGCGGGCACAGGCGCGATTGCTCGACGCATTGGGCATCGACACACTCGCCGCGGTGATGGGGGGCAGTCTGGGCGGCATGCAGGCGCTGAGCTGGGCGTTGCAGTTTCCAGTGCGCGTGCGGCACTGCGTGTCCATTGCGACCGCGCCCAACTTGTCGGCCGAGAACATTGCCTTCAACGAGGTCGCGCGCCGCGCCATCCTCACCGACCCCGAATTCCACGACGGCCACTACTACACGCATGGCGTGGTGCCCAAGCGCGGTTTGCGCGTGGCGCGCATGCTCGGACACATCACCTATTTGTCGGACGATGTGATGGCGCAAAAGTTTGGCCGCAAACTCAAAGCCAACGGTATTGCCTATAGCTTCGATGCCGAGTTCGAGATTGAAAGCTACCTGCGTCACCAGGGCGACAAGTTCAGCGATTACTTCGACGCCAACACCTACCTGCTCATCACTCGCGCGCTCGACTACTTTGACCCCGCCCGTGTCCACGGCGGCAACCTTACCGCCACCTTTGCGCATACGAAATGCAAGTACCTGCTGGCCAGCTTCACCACCGACTGGCGCTTCTCGCCCGCGCGCAGCCGTGAGATCGTGCAGGCACTGCTGGCCAACAATCACGACGTGACATACGCCGAGATCGATGCGCCGCACGGGCACGACGCGTTCTTGATGGACGACCCGCGCTACCACGGTGTGGTGGCGGCCTACTTCAACAACATTGCTACATGACTGCTGCCAACCACACACTCAGCCCCAATCTGCAGGCGATTGCCAACCTGGTGCCCCAGGGCGTGCGCGTGCTCGATCTGGGCTGTGGCAACGGCGACTTGCTGGCCTGGCTGCGCGCGCACAAGCAATGCCATGTCTACGGCGTGGAGATCGACGATCAAAGTGTCATTGCCTGCACGCAAAAAGGGCTCAACGTTATTCAGCTCAACCTTGAAGAGGGGCTGGCGATGTTTGGCGACCAGTCGTTCGACGTGGTGCTGCAAATCGACACGCTGCCCAACGTCCGCCAGACCGAGCGTGCGCTGCGCGAGACGGCGCGCGTAGGCAAGCGCGGCATCATCAGCTTTGCCAATTTCGCTTATGGGCCGCTGCGCTGGCAGGTGCTCAAGGGCCGACTGCCCGTCACCAAAGAGCTGCCCTATGAGTGGTACAACACACCTAATGTGCGCGTGGCCACCTATGCCGATTTTGCCGCGCTGGCCACGCGTTGCGGCCTGACAGTGCACGATTCGTTCGGCCTGCGCGACGGCCGCATCATCCGCAGCCTGCCCAACTTGCGCGGCAGTGAGGCGGTGTTTACTTTCTCTGCGTAGCGTAGCGCCTGCGCTGGCTGTTCATTGCCGGCCTTATCCCTAGCTCGCGGGATATGGCCACGCGCCGCCACCTTCTAGCATCCGAGTAGTTTGCCTGCCGAATAGCGCCGGGCAAACAGCACTACAACGAGATGGAGGCAGCATGAACATCGTCGATCGCGTCAAAAACATTCTGCTCACGCCCAAAACCGAATGGCCGGTCATCGAGGGCGAAAGCAGCACGCCGCAGCAGCTTTACACCGGCTACGCGTGCATCTTGGCAGCTATCCCAGCCATTGCGACTTTCGTGGGTATGAGCCTGGTGGGCTATTCCGTGTTCGGCAAAACCTTTCGCGTTGGCATTGGTGCGGGCCTGGGGCAGATGATCACGTATTACGTGCTCTCGCTCGTGGCGGTGTTTCTGTGGGCGCTGGTGGTCGATGCACTGGCCCCCACGTTCGATGGCCAGAAAAGCCAGATCAACGCGCTCAAACTGGTGGTGTACTCGGCCACGGCGTCCTGGCTGGCGGGCATCTTCAGCCTGCTGCCGGCGTTGGCACTGCTTGGCATCCTCGGCCTTTACAGCCTGTACTTGTTCTATGTCGGTGCGCCGGTGCTGATGAGGGTGCCGCAGGAAAAGGCGCTGGGCTACACAGCAGTGTGTGTGGTGGTGGGCATCATCATCATGATCATCGTGGGCGTCATCAGCTCGGCGTTTGTGCCCAACCCTGCCCTGTCGATGCTTCGCTAGTTCCGGCCAGCAAAAAGCCGCGCTGTGCACGGCTTTTTACTTGCGGCTTCAAAGTCTAGCGATTCAGCAACCCGCCCAGCGCACCCATGATCTGATCGGCACTGCCAAAGCCGCCCTGTGGGGCTTGCCCATTGGGTGTGAGCGCATTGATGATCTCCGGCAGTATTTGCGACAGCTGACCCGCCGCCTCGCCTTGACCTATGCCCAGTTGCGACGCGATGTTGCCTATCGTGTCAGAGCCGAGTGCTGCCTGGATTTGCTCGGCCGACACAGGCATGTTCTGGCCATTGCCAATCCACGATCCGATCTGCTCACCCAGGCCCGCTTTCTGAAACTGCTCTATCAGCCCGCCCAGGCCTCCCGGGTTCACCTGCCCGCCGTTGGAGATCATGCCGATCACGGCATTGAGCAGCGGGTTGGCACCGCCTTGCTGCCCGCCGCCCATCAAACCACCCAGCACGTTGCCGAGTACGCCATCTAGCAAGCCCATGTTCGTCTCCTCTCAGAGAAAAATGTTGACGATTACGTTCCGCGTGCGATTGTGCGCCTGCGGCCATGGCACTGCAACCGTGCTTGGCCTCGTGGTCTTACTCAGCCACAGGGTGTGGGGATTTTTTGGCAAGCCACGCCAGCGCAATGCTCACGGCCAGCAGCGCCGGCACAGACATCATATTGAGCAGTGCCCAGCCTGCGCCCGTGACGAGCGCACCCGAGGCAAAGGAGGTGAGCGCCATGGTGCCGAACACGAAGAAATCCATCGCGCCCTGAGCCTTGGCTTTTTCTGCCGGGGCGTAGCACTCTGTCAGCAGCGTACTGCCGCCGATGAACAGGAAGTTCCAGCCTACGCCTAAAAGCAGCAGCGCGGCCAGAAACTGCATCACGTCCACGCCCGACAAGGCGAT
>CAYSMM010000160.1:0-5860 GCA_964432095.1 uncultured Burkholderiaceae bacterium
CGCCGCGCTGCCGCGCCCGCTGGTGTTCACCAACGGCGTGTTCGACATCCTGCACGTTGGCCACGTGAGCTATCTCGCGCAGGCTCGCGCACTAGGCGCGAGTTTGCTGGTCGCGGTGAACAGCGACGCATCGGCACGTCAATTGGGTAAGGGGCCTGACAGGCCCCTCAACCCAGAGGCAGACCGGGCGTGGGTAATTGCCGCGCTGCAAAGCGTGAACGCAGTGATGCTATTTGATGAGCGCACCCCATGCGAGCTGTTGAGGGTTGTGAAACCCGACATCTATGTGAAGGGGGGCGACTACGACATGGAGCAGCTCGAAGAAACGCGCCTGGTGCGCAGTTGGGGCGGCAAGTCTGTGGCCATCCCATTCGTTGACGGCTACTCAACCACCCGGCTAGTCAGCCGCATTCGCAGTTAAGCCTTAATACTTACTACTCTATATAGCATTCACTGCTCTATATTTTTGCAGAAAAGCTTATATACGCATAACAGTAATCGATCACAGATAGCCACTGCTCCGATGGGATGCGCGCCAGCCGCCAGGGCGGTGGCCGCTGGCAGATCCACCTCTGAAACTCGCGCCATGCAAGTGCCGCTGGCGCCGCATTACCAGCGCTAGGCCGCATCGCTTTTGCGGCGCCGATGGCACCGCCCTACACTGCACTTATGACGGCTGCCACACAACACACAACTCACGCTTCATCCCCCTCCAGCACGCGTGCAATGCTGTGGGCCTCGTACCGCGCGTGGTGGAGCAACGACTACTACCTCACCGGCAAGCCGCCTGGCCCGGGCTGGCTGCAGTGGGTATGGACGCTCGTGTTTTGCGTGCAGATTACGATGGTCCTCACACTTCTGGTGTGGCTTGCTGTCAGTGGGAAGTTTCATTTTCAGCGGGTGATGTGGAACAACCTGCAGATCTCACTGGCGGTGGGCTTTTCCATTCACACGCTGTTCTGGGGCTTGGGCAAAGTGCTCGGCCGCATGGGTATCAACCCCTATCAGTTCAGCTACCCCGGCCGCGCGGTATTCTTTGGCGGTGTGCCGATTCTGGGAATCATTGTCGGCATGTCGTTGTTACTTTTGGCTCGCGGCTTCAACCCCATCGCGGTGGCAGCCAAGTCGCCCATGACCATGGTGTCGATGTTCGGGATATCGTTGCTGGTCTCAGTATTCCTGTTCTTCGTGTGGCTATCAGGCGAACGCAAGCGCCTGCTCGAAGCCACTACCGCGCAGGCGGAGCTTCAGGCGCAGCAACTCAAGCGCCAGGCGAGCGAGGCGCAACTCAAGGCACTGCAAGCGCAGATCGAGCCGCACTTCCTGTTCAACACGCTGGCCAATGTGGTGAGCCTGATCGACTACGACGCACCACAGGCCAGGCGCATGCTGGAGGCGTTCATCGACTATCTGCGTTCATCGCTGGATGCCAACCGGCGCGAGCAAGCGACCGTGGGCGACGAGTTGGCGGTGGCAGAGCATTACCTGCAATTACTGCAAATCCGCATGGGCCCGCGGCTGCGCTACAGCATTACAGCCAGCGATGCTGCACGTCAGCACGCGCTGCCACCATTGACCCTGCAGCCCCTGATCGAGAACGCAGTGAAGTATGGACTTGAGCCCAAGCTAGACGGTGGTGCAATCAGCATCAAGGCGCAGATCGAGGACGGATGCTTGAGATTGTCGGTGCGCGATGACGGCTGCGGCCTCGACGCTGCATCGACCGCACGCAAGGGCAACGGCATGGCGCTAGCCAATATTCGTGAGCGGCTGAAAACACTCTACGGCGCCCGCGCCTCGCTCACGCTCTCATCGCCCGCTGCCGGGGGTACGCTGGCGATGATCACCTTGCCTGCAACACCGGAGGCCGCATGACCTGCTGCATCATCGCCGACGACGAGCCCAACCTTGCTCGCTACCTGAAAGATCAACTCGCGCTGGCCTGGCCTGACCTTCAAGTTCTGGCCGTCGCAGCCAACGGCATCGAGGCTTCGCAATGTATTGCCGAGCACAACCCGGACATTGCATTCCTGGATATTCAAATGCCCGGTCTCACCGGGCTTGAAGTCGCACAAGGCATCGAGGGCATGACGCGAGTGGTGTTTGTGACGGCATACGACGAGTACGCGGTGAAGGCCTTTGATCAAGGCGCGGTGGACTATCTGCTCAAACCTGTGACACAGGAGCGGCTAGGCCGCACTATTACACGCGTTCAACAAGCACTGCAGCAACCGGCAAGCGCGGGTGCGCAGCCCGATTTGGCAGCCGTGCTGCATCAGCTCAGCGCGGTGACTCTCAGCAACGCAACGGCGCGCGACTACCTGCGCTGGGTGCGCGCGAGTGTAGGCGAGATCACGCATCAAATCGCCGTCAGCGAGGTGCTGTACTTCGACGCGGCAGACAAGTACACCTGCGTCATCACCGCTGACGGAGAAAAGCTGATCCGCGTACCGATCCAAGAGCTGGAGCAGCAGTTGGACCCGCGCGACTTCGCGCGCATTCATCGATCAACGATCGTCAATATGACGCACGTACAAGCTACACGGCGTGACGATACCGGCAGACTGTTCGTGCGCATCAAGGGTCACGCGCGCGAGCTTCCGGTGAGCCGGGCGTATCACGAAGTGTTTGCGCGGATGTAGTGGCCTTATAGCGGCATGGTGCAAAACTTTGTGTCACGATAAGGATCAATGTCGTAGTCTGTTTTCCACTTTGGCAGCTTTGACAATGGTACCTCTCGCATCGACGGTTTACGGGTTGTACGCGATCGCGCTTACTACTGCGCTAAGCAGCGTCAGCCACGCCCAAGGCACAGCGGGAGCATCGCAGCAAACACTGGCCTGCAGCGCGGTGCAACTCGGTCCGTTGTGCGCCGTGGCCAGCCACAGCAGCATGGAGTTGCTCTCGGCGCGCGCAGACCTACGCCCGCGAGAGAGCGTATGGGTTGCGGTGCGCATCACCCCGCGCAAGGGATGGCACACCTACTGGAAGAACCCGGGCGACGCAGGTCTGCCCACTTCACTTTCGTGGACGCTGCCCAAGGGCTGGAAGACAGGTGAGCTGCAATGGCCTGCGCCCACGCGTTTTCAGGTCAAGTCGCTCGCAAGTTATGGCTATGAAGGCGCTGTCACACTGCCGTTGCAGCTGTTCGCGCCTGCCAATGCCGAGCTGGGCACGATAGATATACCGGTTCGCGCAGACTGGCTGGTGTGTGAGGAATCATGCATTCCGCAAGACGCGCAGTTGAGCCTGCGCGTCACGGTCGCGCCCGGTACGCCACGCATGGACAGCGCGGGCCTGGCCACGGGAAACGCAACAGCGCAAGCGATTGCAGCGGCGCTCGCGCTCGTGCCCTCGCAAGACGACAAGGTTTTAGCGACGGCGCGGCGCGAGGGCTCACACCTCGTCATCACCGCCCGCAGGCTTGTGGGCCCAGCAGGCGAGCTGTTCATCGAGCAAGAGGAAGTGGTCGAGCCCGGCCCAAGGCCAGTGACCACCTGGCAAGGCGGTGTGCTGACATGGCGAGCCCAGCTCGGCGCCAAAGGCAAAGCCACCGCAATGATCACAACGCCGACCCGGCTGGATATGGTGTGGGTACCTGCGAATACCAACACAACATCCGCGCCCGCTCAACGCATCCGTGCACAGCGCTTTGGCGTAGAGCTGAAGTGAACTCCGTATCCAGCATCGCCCTCAAACTTGCGGCCGTTGCAGCAGTGGCATATTTCGCGCTTGTCGCGCTGGTGTATTGGCAGCAGGAGCGTTTGATTTTTCTACCAAGCCCGCTGCCGCCAGAGCATCGCTATACCTTCGGCTCAGACGTGCATGAGGTCAGCGTTCCGGTCAAAGGTGCTGTGCTATCGGCTTTGCACCTCAAGCTACCCAACCCGCGTGGAGTTGTGTTTTATCTGCATGGCAATGCGGGCAACCTGGAAACATGGTTCAGTCGACACGGCTTTTACCGGCAGCTGAACTACGACCTGTTCATGATCGACTATCGCGGCTACGGCAAAAGCACCGGCTGCATCACGAGCGAGGCGCAGTTGCACGCCGACGTGCGCGCCGCGTGGCAGCAGATTGCACCGCGCTATCAAGGCAAGCTCGTCGTCATCATGGGCCGTTCACTGGGCAGCGGCCTGGCTGCGCGGCTGGCGGTGGATCTTCAGCCCGCACAGCTCGTGCTGATTTCGCCCTACCGCAGCCTGAGCGCTATGGCGCGTGAACACTTTGCATGGGTGCCGGCGTTTGCATTGCGCTACCCGTTGGACACCGAAGCGCTTGCGCCGCGAATCAACAGCCCGGTGCTGCTGATTCATGGCGAGCGTGACGGTCTCATCGTGCCTTCGCACAGCCAGGCACTCAAGGCGGCGCTGCCGCAGGCGCAAGTGGCAATGATTGCAAACGCGGGCCACAACGACTTACAGGAGTTCGACGCATACACACAGGCACTTGCCTCGCAGCTCACTCAATTACCGCTGCAAGCCGTACAGACATCGCTCTTAGAGAATTGATACTCGTTTTTGTATAAGTCAGTTATTTCTTGATGAGTGTCCAGCAAAGGCAATATACATTTATGAGTATCAGTAAATTTGTCCTTCATGCTTAAAGTGAAGTCAGTACTTCACGCTACAACCATAAGGCGGAGCAGATGCGACTGTCACCTCTTTGCCGGCCATGCTTTCAGATAGCGCGGCCTTGACGAAGTTCTTGGCGCCTGGCACGTCTTCCACCCGTGCGCTGCGCTTGTCGTCAATGCCGCCTGCATACACCACCTTGCCTTGCGGATTGATCACCCACATGTGCGGCGTGGTCTTGGCGCCGTACTGCTTACCCACCGCACCGCTGGTGTCCATCAAGATGCTGCTGGGCTTGCCCTGTTGTTCATTCATCCACTTGCCCATGGCGGCGGCATCTCTGAAATCCTGATGGCCGGAGCTGGTGGAGTTGACTGTGAGCCAAATGACATCTTTGCCCGTGAACTCACCTTGCAGCGCTTGCATGTTCTTGCTGTTGTAGTGCTTCTGCACAAACGGACAGCCAGGGTTGACCCACTCCAGCACCACATGCTTGCCCCTGAATTGACTGAGCTTCACGTCTTTGCCGCTCACGTCTTTCACCGTGAAGTCGGGTGCGCTAGCGCCGGGTTCGACGTTGGCCATGGCGAATGTGGGCAGCAGCATGGCCGCCGCAGCGGCGATCAGAATCTTGTTCATCGCATCACTCCTGAGAAAGAAGGTTGTAACTGGAAATCAAAGAGGCATCAGGGAACCAGTCGCGTCAGCCAGACCACGATGACCGCGGGCCGAGGCGCGTGCTCAACTTCGATCACGACATCGAAGCGAAGTTGCAACATGCCCGAGACTTCTTCCACCGCAGCCAGCGTGACGACGCCGCGCACCCGCGCGCCCGCTGGCACCGGCGTGACGAAGCGCAACTTATCGCAACCGTAGTTGATGGCGGCCTTCACCGGTGGAAGCTGCACCGCTGTGCCAAGAAAATGCGACAGCAGGCTGAGGGTGAGAAAGCCGTGCGCCACTGTGGTGCCCCTGCCCGCCCCACTCACAGCCACACCGCCTGCGCCCGGCAGCATGAAAGGCGATTCACGCTGGGCGCGCTCTACATCCACGTGAATCCACTGCTCGTCTAGCGTCAGCGTGGCAAACTGGTTGATCATCTCCTGCGTCACCATCACCCATGCGCTCTCGCCCGTACGGCCAGTGGACTGCTTCAATTCATCGATACTGTTAACAGTTATTGTCTTCAAAGTTAATCCTAATTACCAGTAACGCTTGCATACTCGGCAAGGTAATCAAGCCCAGGGATGGCTCGGCTGCCGTACCAACTACACATTTCACCATCG
>CAYSMM010000161.1:0-5620 GCA_964432095.1 uncultured Burkholderiaceae bacterium
CTGGTGTCGCCACGTAGCGCGGAGCTGAGCGAGTTCGAGTTCGGCCTCATCGTGGCGTGGAACGCATTTTCGCGCTGGGCCGTGCGCTGCATGGCTGCGGCGGGGCTGCCAGATTTGACGATTACCGACGTGCTGATCCTGCATCACATCAATCACCGCGCGCGCAACAAAAAGCTGGCCGACATCTGCTTCGTGTTGAACTACGAGGATACGCATGTGGTGAGCTATGCCCTCAAAAAGCTGGTGGCCAGCGGGCTAGCGCAGGCTGAAAAGCAGGGCAAAGAAGTGCTGTACTCGCCCACCGCCAAGGGCGAGGCATTTGTGCAGAAATACCGAGAGGTGCGGGACGACTGTTTGGTGCAAAGCCTCGATACCGAACTCAACGCCGACATTGGCGAGTTGGCAAGGCTGCTGCGCACCATGAGCGGCATGTATGACCAGGCCGCTCGCGCAGCGTCGTCGCTCTAGGCGTGATCATGAGCTTCGTTGGCGTGCTCATGCTCGACACGCGTTTTGACCGACCACCTGGCGACATCGGTCATGCAGAACGCTTTGCCGAGTTGGGTATTCCTGTTAAATACTCAGTGGTCTATAAAACTGTTACTGCCAGCGTAGTATGCAGTACTCGGTATATAGGTATAGAAGTATTTATAGAAAGCGCGTTGCAACTGGTAGCCGAGGGTGCAAGCCTCATCACCACGAGCTGCGGCTTTCTAGCGATGCATCAACAGGTGTTGCAAGCGGCATTGCCGGTGCCTGTGTTCACGTCTGCTCTGTTGGAGCTGCAGCATCTGCCGCCGCACATCACAGGCGTACTCACCTTTGATGCGGAGTCGCTGACGGGTGCTCATTTTGAAGGCGCCGGCCTTGCGCCCTGCGCAGCGGTGCAGGGGCTTGAGCCGGGCTGCGAGCTGCAACGCCGTATTCTGCGCAACGAGCCGGGCCTCGATGTGGAGCAGGCGCGGCAGGATGTGGTGAAAGCGGCAATCAGGCTGAAGCAGCGCTATCCGCAATGCACCAATATTGTGTTGGAGTGTACCAACATGCCACCCTATGCCCGCGATGTGGCGGCGGCAACAGGCTGCACGGTTCACGACATCTGGACGCTGCTTGCGCGTGAGTGGCGCGTGCTTGGCAGCGGCAACCTCTGAGGAGCGTTTGATTGCATACGTCATTTCGCAACCCTAGTGCCAAGTGGCAGTTCTGGATCGACCGTGGCGGCACGTTTACCGACATCGTCGCCAAGCGGCCCGACGGCACGCTCACCACGCATAAGCTGCTGAGCGAGAACCCGGAGCAATACAAAGACGCCGCCGTCGCGGGCATCCGGCATTTGCTTGGCCTGAAGGCTGGCGAGCGCATCACGCCTGAGCAAGTGGAGTGCGTGAAGATGGGTACCACCGTGGCCACCAACGCTCTGCTGGAGCGTAAAGGTGAGCCGACGCTGCTGGTGACCACACGCGGCTTTCGTGATGCGCTGCGCATTGCATACCAAAACCGCCCGCGTATTTTCGACCGTCATATCCTGCTGCCCGAGTTGTTGTACGCGCAAGTGGTGCAGGCGCACGAGCGTATCGGCGCGCACGGCGAGCTGGTCACAGCGCTAGACGAGGTGCAGCTGGCCACCGACATGAAGGCCGCGTTCGACAGCGGTTTGCGCAGTGTTGCCATACTGTTCATGCATGGCTATCGCTACACCGCACATGAGTTGGCGGCAGAGCGTATTGCGCGCAGCATCGGCTTTACGCAAGTCAGCGTGTCGCATAAAGCCAGCCCGCTGATGAAGTTCGTAAGCCGTGGCGATACGACGGTGGTAGATGCTTATCTCTCTCCCATCCTGCGCCGATATGTGGAGCGGGTGGCGGCCGAGATGCCGGGCGTAAAACTTTACTTCATGCAGTCTTCAGGCGGACTTACCGATGCACGCATGTTTCAGGGCAAGGACGCGATTCTCTCCGGACCGGCAGGTGGCATCGTCGGCATGGCACGCACAGCCGAACTTGCGCTGAGTTCCCCTTGCGCAGTTGTGGGAACGGAGCAGGATGAAGGTGGCTTGAATACTCAGGAGGTGCGCGTCATTGGTTTCGATATGGGGGGCACGTCCACCGACGTGTCGCACTATGCCGGAGAGCTCGAGCGCGCATTCGAGACGCAAGTTGCCGGCGTGCGCATGCGTGCACCCATGATGAGCATTCACACCGTGGCCGCAGGCGGCGGATCCATCCTCAACTTTGACGGCGCGCGCTTTCGCGTGGGGCCAGAGAGCGCGGGTGCCAATCCAGGCCCTGCGTGCTACCGCAGGGGTGGACCCTTGGCTGTGACCGACGCCAATGTCATGGTTGGCAAGATTCAGCCTGCATTCTTTCCCAAGGTGTTTGGCTCAGCCGCCAATGAGTCGCTGGATGCCGAAGTGGTACGCGCCAGGTTTGCTGAGCTTGCCGCGCGCATCTCACAAACCACGGGCACAGCACGCTCGGCAGAGCAGGTGGCCGAGGGTTTCATCGATATCGCTGTCGGAAATATGGCCAACGCCATCAAAAAAATATCGGTGGCGCGCGGCTACGACATCACGCGCTACACACTGCAGTGCTTCGGCGGTGCGGGCGGGCAGCACGCCTGCCGCGTAGCCGATGCGCTCGGCATGACGCAAGTGCTGGTGCATCCGCTGGCCGGTGTGCTGTCGGCCTATGGCATGGGTCTGGCTGATCAAAGCGTGATGCGTGAGCAGGCTGTCGAAGTGGTGTTGAATGAGGCCGCCATGCCCGCACTGACGCAGCAACTCGACGACCTTGCCGGCGCAGCGCTACAAGAGCTGCAGGCTCAGGGTGCAAGCACGGGCGCAGTGCGCGTGGTGCGCCGCGCGCATGTGCGCTATCAAGGTACAGACTCCGCGATACTAGTGGAGTATGGTGCCATGTCCGCCATTCAAGAGCGGTTCGAGGACGCATACAAACAACAGTATGCATTCCTGATGAAAGGAAAAACATTGGTGGTGGAGGCCGTGTCGGCCGAGGCGATAGGTGCAGGCGATGCGCCGCAAGAGCCCGTGCACGCGCTGCAATCCGCGCGTAGTGTACCGGTGCGCGAGCACGTGCGCATGTTCAGCAACGGCAACTGGCACCAGGCGATGCTCGTCGTGCGCGAGGATGTGCGGCCGGGAGACGTGATCGCCGGCCCTGCCATCATTGCCGAGAAGAACGCCACCACCGTGGTTGAGCCAGGCTGGCAAGCGCAGGTGACAGCGCACGATCACTTGTTGCTCAAGCGTGTGCAGGCGCGGCCGCAAACCCATGCAGTGGGCACCACCGCAGACCCGGTGCTGCTGGAGGTGTTCAACAACCTCTTCATGAACATTGCCGAGCAAATGGGCCTGCAACTGCAGAACACCGCCTATTCGGTCAACATCAAAGAGCGTTTGGATTTTTCCTGTGCGCTGTTCGACGCCGAAGGTAATCTGATTGCCAACGCGCCACATATGCCGGTGCACCTGGGCAGCATGGGCGAGAGCATCAAGACGGTGATCCGCGAGAACGCTGCGAGCATGCAGCCGGGTCATGTGTACGCGCTCAACGATCCGTATCACGGCGGCACGCATCTGCCCGACATCACCGTGATTACGCCCGTGTACTTGGGCCCAACTGAGTCCAAGCCGGCGTTTTATGTGGGTTCTCGCGGACACCACGCCGATGTGGGAGGCATCACGCCCGGATCCATGCCGCCGTTTTCAACACGCGTGGAGGAAGAGGGTGTGCAGCTCAACAACGTGCTGCTGGTCGAGCGTGGCCATTTGCGTGAGAAGGAAATTCTCGAGCTGCTGGCAACCGGCGGCGGCACCACTCCCTGGCCCAGTCGCAACCCGCAGCAGAACATGGCCGATCTGAAGGCGCAGATTGCCGCCAACGAAAAAGGTGCACAAGAGCTGCGCAAAATGGTTCAGCAATTCGGGCTGGAGGTGGTACACGCCTATATGAAGCATGTGCAGGATAACGCAGAGGAGTCAGTGCGCCGCGTCATCACACAACTGAAGGACGGGCAGTACACTTTGCCGCTGGACAACGGTGCGCAGATCCACGTGGCTATTCGAGTGGATACTAAACACCGTAGCGCCGAGATCGACTTCACCGGTACTAGCGCGCAGCAAACCAATAATTTCAACGCGCCCACGGCGGTGTGTATGGCTGCGGTACTGTATGTATTCCGCTCGCTTGTCAACGACGACATCCCGCTCAACGCCGGCTTCTTAAAGCCGCTGCGCGTGATCATCCCCGAAGGCTGCATGCTCAACCCGCACCCGCCGGCGTCTGTAGTGGCCGGTAATGTGGAAACCAGCATGTGCATTACCAATGCGCTTTACGGCGCGTTAGGCGTGATGGCAGCGAGCCAGTGCACCATGAACAACTTCACCTTTGGCAACGATCAATATCAGTATTACGAAACTATCAGTGGAGGTAGCGGGGCGGGTGAGGGCTTCAATGGTACGAGCGTGGTGCAAACGCACATGACCAACTCCCGACTGACGGACCCCGAGGTGCTGGAGTTCCGCTTCCCGGTGCGGCTGGAGAGCTACGAAATCCGCGCTGGTTCGGGTGGATTGGGCCGCTGGCGCGGCGGCGACGGCGGCGTGAGCAAGGTGCGCTTTCTAGAGCCCATGACGGCCAGCATCCTGAGCAATGGACGCAAGCACGGCGCGTTTGGCATGGCGGGCGGACAAGCCGGTGAGCCGGGCCGCAACACCGTGTTGCGTGCAGATGGATCCGTTGAGACGCTGCAGCACATTGGCAGCGTACCCATGCAGCCGGGTGACGTGTTCGTGATCGAGACGCCGGGCGGGGGTGGATTCGCAGCGGGGTAGACGCATCGGCTTCACCGCACCCTATTTACGTGATTCTGGCTGGGCTTGGCGAAGCCTCAACTGCATCTCGTCCACAATGCAAGCTGGCTAGTGGTTTACAGTACATAGCGTAGCAACCTCACTGCTCCGCGGTCCAAACATGCCTATCAAACCTTTGTACTCACAACGTGGCGTTGTGCTTTGGCTCATCCTCGTACCGATAGCGCTGACGCTCATCGTCGCAGCGTACTTCTTCGCCGCCTGGAATTGGGCTTACAGCGAGGGCGAGCGAGCAGGCTTCGTGCAAAAGCTCAGCAAAAAAGGCTTTGTGTGCAAAACCTGGGAAGGTGAGCTCAGCATGGTCGCCATGCCTGGGGCGATCCCCGAAAAGTTCTTCTTCACCGTGTGGGATGACAAAGTCGCCGACGAGATCAATAAAACCGTGGGTAAGCGCGTGGCGCTGCATTACGTGGAGAAGATCGGCCTGCCCACCAGCTGCTTCGGCGATACCCGCCACTACGTGACCAGCGTCAAGGTGCTGGAGTAGCAGCCCGGCAGACTGCGTGCTTCGGCTGCGCGCCACGCTCACTGCACGATGAGTGTCAGGCCATGAGTCACGCGGATGAACTCCAACTCAAGTTGAGTAATCTGTGCAAATTGCTCAGCATCGCAGCTCGTGATCGCCATTGCTCCCCGCTCGAGTGCTTATGAACAGCATATGGCCATGACTCTTGGCATTATACTAATGTGAGTAACATGCCTTATCTGGCATTATAAAGTGGATTTGAG
>CAYSMM010000161.1:5630-5850 GCA_964432095.1 uncultured Burkholderiaceae bacterium
GGCTGTACTGTGTGGAGTTTAAGGAAATATCACCTTCACCCGCCACGCTTGGCGGTGATCTTGCTGCCGCTTTTGGTGACGAGCACGAGGCTGCCATCGTCGCTCACATCAAACCGCTCAACCTCTGCAAGGCGTTGCGTGAAGTTCCGCTCTTGCTGCATCAGCGGCGCGGGGCAGGCTTTGCGGGTGAGGGCGATTTTGCTGAGCGTAAGCCGCTCGG
>CAYSMM010000162.1:0-5806 GCA_964432095.1 uncultured Burkholderiaceae bacterium
CTTGGGAGTGAGATTTTGCGCCTCGTCGATGATGAGGAACTTCTTGAGGAACGTGCGCCCGCGCATGAAGTTGAGACTCTTGATCTTGATGCGGCTGCGAATCAGGTCTTGTGTGGCAGCGCGGCCCCAGTCACCGGCGCTGTCGTCGCTCTTGTGCAGCACCTCCAGGTTGTCGTCGAGCGCCCCCATCCACGGGCCCATCTTCTCCTCCTCGGTGCCAGGCAGAAAGCCGATATCCTCACCCACGGGCACGGTAACGCGCGTGACGATGATCTCGTTGTAGCGACGCTCGTCCAGCACCTGCGCAAGTCCCGCAGCCAAGGTCATCAGCGTCTTGCCGGTGCCGGCCTGGCCGGTGAGGGTGATGAAATCCACCTCGGGGTCCATCAGCAAATTGAATGCGAAGTTTTGCTCGCGGTTGCGCGCGTTGATACCCCAAACGCCATGCTTGGTGTGGCTGTAGTCGCGCAGGGTCTGTAACACCGCCGTGCTGCCGCGTAACTCTTTGACGCGCGCCAGTAGCGGTGCGCCGCTGGCCTTGCTGCCATGGCCCGGATCCCAATACACGAACTGGTTCACGAGCATCGCTGCCACCAGAGGGCCCTTGACACGGTAATACGTGTGCCCGCCTTGCTGCCAACTTTCCATGCCTTTGCTGTGCGTGTCCCAGAAGTTCTCTGGCAGCTGCAACGTGCCGGTATACAGCACGTCGGTGTCGTCTAGCGCCTTGTCGTTGGTGTAGTCCTCAGCCGCCAAGCCCAACGCACGAGCCTTGATGCGCATATTGATGTCTTTTGACACCAGCACGACTTCGCGCTCGCTGTGCTGCTCCTTGAGCATGCCTACGACGGCGAGGATCATGTTATCGGCCTTGCCTTGCGGCAAACCGTCGGGCAGCTTTAATGTGTTGATCTTGGTTTGAAAGAACAGCTTGCCTTGCGCGTCTTCATTGCCCAAGGCATTGAGATTCAGGCCATCTTCGATATGCCCTTTGCCGCCATCCACCGTGGCGGCTAGTTGATCGAGCCAGCGGCTGGCCTGACGTGCGTTACGCGCTACCTCGGTCATGCCCTTCTTGTTGCTGTCCAGCTCCTCGAGCGTGGTCATCGGCAGGTAAATATCGTGTTCCTCAAAGCGGAACAGCGAGGTGGGGTCGTGCATCAGCACATTGGTATCGAGCACGAACAGCTTGGCAGGGCCTGACTTTCGCCTTGTACGCAGCACGGCCTGAGACGCCGCCTTCGGCCCTGGGCCAGCCACTGCCGCTGGTGTAGTAAGCGCAGCAACTCCTGCAGGCGAGGTTACAACCTTAGCGCTGCTGGCTGTGCGTGGTTTGGCGGGTTTGCGCTCGGGAGCTCGTGTGTGCTGCTGCGACAGGCGTGCTTGACCATGCTGGGCAAAGCTCATGGGCTGATCTAGCATACCGGCGTGTGGGGCCAGCTTTGAAAGCGAATCGTGATCGAGGGCGTCGGCTAATTTCTCGGGCGGTGGGGGCAGGGGCATGCGCGAAAATCCTCAAACGAAGGTCAAAAAAGTGAAAAAGCCGCCCGGTCGCCCGGAGCGGCTTTTTCTCTGAGTCAACATGCCGACTGAGTGGCATGCTTGGTGGTGAAAGCGTGGCAAGTTGGTAATCTGGTACTACTACGAGTAACTAACTCAACGTTACCACGATTTGGCTAGGGTGCAAGCAATATCTGCTGGTCATGCTGTCGCAAATGCGTCACCTCGGGAATACCCCTGTTCGTTGCGAGGTTGACGAGTCACTTTAGAGCCGTTACCGCCTTGAGCACTTCCTCGACGTGGCCGGGCACCTTCAGGCTGCGCCATTCGGCCCTTAATATGCCTTTGGGGTCGATCAGGAAGGTGCTGCGCTCAATGCCTTTGACCTTCTTGCCATACATGATCTTGTTCTTGACCACACCAAACTGGTGGCAGAGCTTCTCTTCGGTGTCCGCAATCAACTCAAAGGGCAAGCCCAGGTCGGCCTTGAACTTCTCATGTGAAGTCATGTTGTCGCGCGACACGCCAAACACAACCGCCCCTGCTTTTACGAACTTGGCATGGTGGTCGCGGAACTGCATCGCTTCGGTCGTGCAGCCCGGCGTCGCGTCTTTTGGGTAAAAATACAGTACGAGTTTCTTGCCTTGAAATTCGCTCAGCTTGAATTGGACGTTATTGGTAGCCAGTGCCTCAAAGTCAGGCACAGCCTTATTTACTACCAGGGCCATGAACTCTCCCGTCTATGTGGTGTACCGGGCGCGTGTGCGCCCTAAGCAACTGGATTATTTTACCAGTTTGGCAAGTACAGCATCACCGCCTCTGACGGCACCTATTACAGTCCGGCTTAAGTCTCGACGATAAGCGCAGCTGCGACTTTTCGCCCCTCACCGGCCAGGATGTTGAAAGTTCGGCAAGCAGCCGCGGTATCCATGGATTCCACACCGATACGCTCTTCGTACAACAGCCTCAGCAATTGGGGCTTAGGGAAGTGTTGACGCTTGCCCGTGCCGAGAATGACGAGTTCGATGTCCCACGCCAGCAAGCTGGAGAATGAGTCAGTGGTGAGTTGTCCCATGGACGCTACCGGCCATGGCTGGCAGGGCTCGTGCGCCGCAAGCAACACGCTGCTCTCGAACCGGTCGCCGTTGACGGCGACGTAGCCCTGACCGCAGGCACTGATGATGTTGAGGTTGGGGGAGAGGTCGGGTTGCAGTTTCATGGCGCTGCGCGGCTTGACTCAAACTACGATAACACTTTTGCGACAATTGCTTGAAATGCGGGCTAATCATTGGGATTGCCCGGCGTGAAGAGGTGCTGCATTGAGACAAGTTCAGAAGTCGGCCAAGTTGGCCAGTGTTTGCTATGACATTCGTGGCCCGGTGCTCGAAAAAGCGCGCCGAATGCAGGAGGAAGGGCACAAGATCATCCAGCTCAACATTGGCAACCTCGCTGTATTCGGGTTGAATCCGCCAGAGGAGATCGTGCTCGACATGATCCGTAATTTGCCCGACGCGGCAGGTTATACCGACAGCAAAGGGCTCTTCGCGCCCCGCAAGGCGGTGATGCACTACTGCCAGGAGAAAGGTATTGCCGGAGTTGGCATCGACGATATCTATCTTGGCAACGGCGCGAGCGAGCTGATCGTCATGAGTATGAATGCACTGCTCAACGACGGCGATGAGGTGCTGCTGCCTGCGCCCGATTACCCGCTGTACACCGCAGCTGTATCGTTGTCTGGCGGTACGGCCGTGCACTACATTTGCGATGAGCAGTCGGGATGGATGCCGGACATTGACGATATTCGTCGTAAGATCACCACGCGCACCAAAGCCATCGTGGTAATCAACCCGAACAACCCTACGGGTGCTGTGTATCCCGTCGAAGTGTTGAAGGCGATTGTCGAGGTCGCGCGGCAGCATCAACTCATTGTGTTTGCTGATGAGATTTATGACAAGATGCTGTACGACGGCGCCAGCCACACCAGCATTGCATCGCTGGCTGACGATGTACTCTTTGTAACCTTCAACGGGCTGTCGAAGAACTATCGCAGTTGCGGTTATCGCGCAGGCTGGATGGTGATCAGCGGCGAAAAGCGCAATGCAGGAGACTATATTGAAGGACTAAACATGCTTGCCAGCATGCGCCTTTGCAGCAACACGCCGGGGCAACTTGCAATTCAAACCGCGCTAGGCGGCTACCAAAGCATCAAGGACCTGGTGGCTCCACAAGGCCGGCTGACCAAGCAACGTGACATGGCCTATGACATGCTCACCAGTATTCCGGGCGTGAGTTGCGTGAAACCGCAGGCGGCGCTGTATTGCTTCCCGCGGCTGGATCCGAAGCTCTATCCGATCACCAACGATCAAACTTTCATCGGCGAGTTACTGGAGCAAGAAAAAGTGTTGCTAGTTCAAGGCACGGGTTTCAATTGGCCGGATCCGGACCACTTCCGCGTGGTGTTCTTGCCCAATGTAGACGACTTGAAGGATGCGTTCTCACGCATTGAGCGCTTCTTACACCACTACAGAAAGGTTCACGGTACAGCATGAAACCTATCAATGTGGGTGTGCTTGGCCTGGGTACCGTAGGCTCGGGTGTATTTGACGTTTTGGACCGCAATCGCAGCGAGATCACGCGCCGCGCGGGTCGCGACATTGCCGTTACGCACGTCACTGCGCGCAATCTGGGCAAGGCTGCATCCAAAGTGGCAACAAAGGCCAAGGTTATCAGTGACCCGTTCGAGATTGTCCGATCTCCTGAAGTCGACATCGTATGCGAACTGATCGGCGGCACGACGCTGGCCAAAGACCTCGTACTGGGCGCGATTGATCAAGGCAAGCATGTCGTGACGGCTAACAAGGCATTACTGGCGGTTCACGGAACCGAGATCTTCACGGCCGCGCGCCAGCGTGGCGTGATTGTGGCGTTTGAGGCTGCTGTGGCGGGGGGCATTCCCATCATCAAGGCCTTGCGTGAAGGGCTGACGGCCAATCGCATCGAGTGGGTGGCGGGCATCATCAACGGAACCACCAATTTCATCTTGTCGGAGATGCGCGAGAAGGGCCTGGAATTTGATTTCGCGCTCAAGCAGGCCCAGGCTTTGGGCTACGCTGAGGCAGACCCAACTTTCGATATTGAAGGAATTGATGCGGCACACAAAATCACCATTCTTTCGGCTATTGCATTTGGCGTGCCAATGCAGTTTGAGAAGGCTTACGTCGAAGGAATTTCCAATCTCTCAAGGGCAGACATTCTCTACGCTGAGCAGCTGGGCTATTGCATCAAGTTGCTCGGTATCACGCGTAAGAGTAAGGGCGGCATTGAGTTGCGCGTGCACCCAACGCTAGTGCCCAAAGAGAGGGTGATTGCAAATATTCATGGGGCGATGAATGCCCTTGCCGTGAAGGGTGACGCAGTGGGTCAAACGCTGTACAGCGGCCCAGGCGCAGGCAGCGAGCCCACCGCATCAGCCGTAATCGCAGACCTGGTGGACGTTACCCGACTGCATACGGCCGACCCGGATCACCGCGTGCCGCATCTGGCGTTTCAGCCAGACGCTATGGCAAGCACGCCGATCTTGCCGATTGAGCAGGTGGTGACCTCATACTACTTGCGCATACGTGTGGCCGATCAGCCGGGAGTACTTGCCAGCCTTACTCGCATCCTTGCCGATTCGTCAATTTCCATCAGCGCGGTGCTGCAACGCGAGGCACGCGAAGAAGAAAGGCAAACAGACTTGATCGTACTGACCCATCGCACTGAAGAGCGCAACATGAACATTGCAATTGCTGCAATGCAGACTCTTGCAAGTGTGATGGCGCCCATCGTGCGCATTCGTCTGGAAGAACTGGTTTAAGAAAGGGTGGTTAGGGCAACTGAAGCCCAGCCCATCGTTGAGAGGCAGGCGTTGAAGTACATCAGCACACGGGGGCAGGCAAGCCCCGCAGCGTTTACAGAGATATTGCTGGAGGGCCTGGCGCCTGACGGCGGGCTATACCTGCCCGAAGAGTACCCGCAGATTCAAAAGGCAGATCTGGATCAGTGGCGTGAGTTGCCTTATGCCGATCTCGCGTTTGAGGTTCTCAAATATTTCATAGATGACATTGCGCATGCTGACTTGCAAGCAATTCTGCGTAAGACATACACAAAAGAGATTTTTCGCACCGAGGCTATTACCCCGCTCAGGCAACTGGAGGCTGGGCTGTACCTCGAGGCACTGTCTAATGGGCCGACACTGGCATTCAAGGACATGGCCATGCAGTTGCTGGGTAATCTGTTTGAGTACACGTTAGTCAGGCAAGGTAAA
>CAYSMM010000163.1:0-1585 GCA_964432095.1 uncultured Burkholderiaceae bacterium
TTGCGAGTTGTATTGCAATTCCGGAAATCGCATCTGACGGAAGCAGTCATACAGGCGCCACTCCCAGGTACGCACCGCACCCTGGCTCACGCGGTATGCCGGCCATGTGGTGTAAGCAAGTTGCGCCTTCTCCTTGGACAGGAGGTTGGGCAAATCCTGCAGGCGGATGCGTTGATTGTCGCCACTGTGGCACGACGCACAATTGAAATCGTACGGCCCGGCGCGATACCAAAACACTTTTTGCCCACGTGCGAAAGAATCCTTTTCTTTGGCGTGCACTTGCGGCACATTCATCGGCATACCGCGTGACTCACTCACTATGAATGCCACCAAACTCTCAAGATCGGTCTGGCGCTCGCCTTCACTCGAGTAGGGCTTCTTGACCAAGTCAGCACGGCTAAAACCCTGCAAACTCACCATGCAATACACCAGACGCGTTTCGAGATTCATCACACTGTCGGTGTCTTTGAAGTACCGCGGCAGCTCGGCGTACGCACCAGCCACTTTACCCGGACCTTTGCCAAGATCGCACTGCTCGAGCGACACGTTCTTGGGGCCGCGTTTTTGCTTCCACAGTGCCTCGCCGCGCGCCTCGACGAGCTCAGCGGGATTGCCCTGCTGCAGTGCCTGTCGGTAAGCATCTATCCCCTCAGCTGCGCTTTGAGTTTGCTGTGCATGCACAGCACCTGCAGATAGTGCCAAACCAGCCGTCAAGGTCGCAAACGCTAAGGCCGCATATGGCAGCCATCCTTGCTTCATCATCATGTTCGCCTCCTGTGTAGTTTTAGTATCAATTGCCAGATTGCCCGCGACCAGACTCACAGGCTTATCTTCCTACTGCGTCAGCCGGCCTGCCGCTACGCCTCGCTAACAAAAAAGGCAGCCTGTGCTGCCTTTTTTTATTTGCGTCGCTCAATCTCTCACCCACCCGTCAGGCGATGACCGCTTCGTCGGTGCGCTTGTCACCACGATTGTCCACCCAGGTGACGATGATTTTGTCACCGGCCTTGCCGCCCTTAAAGGAGAACTGCAAGAAGGGGTTCTTGGAAACCGCAGGCCCCCACTGAGCGTTCAGCACCGTCTTACTGTTGTGCGTCGCTAAGACGCTTTGAATGAACCAGGCGGGAATCGTCTTGCCAGCGCTGTCCTTGCGCTGACCGCTTTCCATTTCGTGCGCCATCAGCACACGAACCGTCGTCTTGTCGCCTTGCACCTGCGCGCGTATACGCATCGGATCTGCCATTTTCAACTCCTCAATTCAATTCTTAACCAAGCTCCATCGGCAGCGCTGCCAACGGCCTACGAGTAACACCGTGAGAGATCACGGAGCGACGACGCGTGGCGGGCGCGCAATAGGTATCACCCGCCACAACCTCCTAGGGTCACCTTCACTTCCTTACCCGCGTAGTAGAACTTTCCGCTCGCCTTGACAAGTGCATACACGTTAGACGACTGGCCCATCTTCACGCGCGTCGATACATCAGCATCGGTACCCTCAGGAATGTCAAACGAGGCCGCAACGATATTGGGATTTTTCTCCACGAGAATAGCCACCATGGTAGTACCGGGCAGGCTGCTCTTCACG
>CAYSMM010000163.1:1595-5802 GCA_964432095.1 uncultured Burkholderiaceae bacterium
CACGCCGATGGGAACAACGGAGCCGTTCTCGGCAATGTCTGGCCCGGTCAGTTGTACGTCTTTGCTTTCCGCGGGCGCAGCGCCGCCGAAGGCTTTCGTCGCATCTGCAAGCGACTTGCTTTCAAACGCTGCCTTGTTCCACTCAGCCGCAGCTTGCGCCATTACCGCTTTCGGCATCAAGCCGGCGGTCACCGCAAGCCCCAACACTGTAGTGCCAGCACCGGCCTGCAATACATCACGTCGATTCAACATATCACCTCCATTTGCAATTCATTCAAATCGTACTCAGCATGGCGCGAAAGCTGGCGCAACGCCTCGCACTCAAAAAACTCTATTACTTCAGATCATCATGGCTGCCTGCAGTTCAAGGCAATTGGGAAAACCCACAGCACTACACCTCTTAACGCTTTTCGCAGTTCTGGTTGACTCCGTTTTTAACGCGATGGTTTTGATACCAACCAATCGGCCAATTGCTTAGCCTCGGTGTCGCTCATGGGCTGAGCTGGCATGGGAATGCTGCCCCAGACACCCTGACCACCATTTTTGATTTTCTCTGCCAAGTATGCGGTGGCGTCGCCCTTATTCTCATAACGCTTGGCAATATCCTTAAAACTCGGGCCGACGAGTTTTTGCTCTTGCGCGTGGCAGGCGGTGCACGTGTACTTGGAGAGCAGGCTCGAAACCGCGTTTGACTGAGCTGCTTTGGGTATAGCAGCTTCGCCCTTGCCCGCCACCGAAGCACTGGCTACTGCCACCGCACCAGGCTGAGCAGTGTTAGCACCACGCTGCGCGCCGACGAGGCGGTTTTGCTCAGCCAGGTTGCCATGCGCGTTACGCGCAAAGTCAGGAATGAAGCTTGCAACTTTGGGCTCTGCGTTACAGTCACGCATGCAGGCTGAGCCTTGCACATCGGGCCGGGCGGTACCGCCGAATTCACTGCCGGGCCACATGGCGTGTACAGTCGTCTTGCCGTTGCGATTGGGCAAGCGCTTTTGCACGTCGGCGATGTTTTTGTGGCTCAGCGCGCCATCGGAGGGCAGCACATCAGCCAGGTGCAGCATGTAGGCCGTAACGGCGTACACCTCCTCCACTGTCAGGCTTTTGGGCTGAGTCCACGGCATCGCGCGGTTGATGTAGTCCCACAGCGTGGAGACGCTGGACAACTTCATGATCGTGGTGCGCTGCGGGTAGTCCTGCCGCGTCAGATTAGCCACGCGGCCGGCTTCGATATCTTTCTTGCTCGTGCCACCGATCAATGGCGTAAACACTTCATTGGATTCGCCAAAAATGCCATGACAGCTCGCGCATTTGGACTCCCAGACCTCCTGACCCTTTTGCACGGTGCCGCTACCCGGCGGCAGGCCTTTGAAGTCGACGCGCACGTCGATGTCCCAAGCCTTGATTTCGGCCGGGGTTGCCGCTCGACCGATACCCTCAAAGCTTTGTTGGGCTAGCGATGAAGTGGATAGCGCTGCAACGATCAGCGCAGCCATCGACATTAACAAGTCGCGAAAACCCATAATACTGCCAGCACTGTATATCTTCATATGCATATCAGTAAACCAGTAAGCAATATATACTTCATTGAGTATTACGCGAGCAAATCCATGCTACTAGGAGAGTTGAACATTCTTCACCTCTCCGCCTTCCTCGATCAGCCAGGTTTGAATGCCGTTGTTGTGATAAATGCTGCGTGAGCCGCGCACCGCGCGCAAGGCCGAATAAGTCGGTTGAATGTGACCTGTTTCATCGGTGGCTCGGCTCTGTAGTAATGCAGGTTTGCCACTCCACTGCCAAGGCAATGTGAAGCGGGTCAGGCATTTGCTCAGCACCGGCTCCTGTAGGCGTGCGGGTTGCCAGTTGCGTCCACCGTCGACACTCACATCAACCTTACGCACCTTGCCGCGTCCGCTCCAAGCCAGGCCACTGATTTGGTGGAAGCCTTTGTCCAGCAGCACCTGCCCACCCGACGGCGTAGTGATCACGCTCTTGACCTCTTGAATGCTGGTGTACTGCCGGTGCAGCCCGTCGGGCATTGCGTCGATGTAGTGGATTGATTCGTCTTTTGCTGCATAGGGCATATCGCCTACCTCAACACGCCGCAGCCATTTGACCCAACTTACGCCCTGCACGCCTGGCACTACCAGCCGTAGCGGGTAACCGTTCTCAGGGCGCAGCATTTCGCCGTTCATGCCGTAGGCAATCATCACCTCACCGCTTAACACCAGAGACATCGGAATGGTGCGCGTCATCGACGATCCGTCCGCACCTTCGGCCAATACAAACTTGCCGCGCTTCAAATCTGCGCCGCAATGCTCTAGCAGCGTAATGAGCGGCACACCCGTGAATTCACAGCAACTTAGCATGCCGTGCGTGTATTGCACCGTGGGAACGGCTACGTTACCCCACTCCATGCCCGTGTTGGCCCCACACTCGATGAAATGAATGCGGCTGACGCTGGGCAGACGCATCAACTCGTCCATGGTGAACACTTTGGGCGTTTTCACCATCTTCTCGTCGCTACCGTTGACCATGAATCGGTGCTTGGACGGGTCGATATCCCACCAGCCCTGGTGATGCCGCTCAAAGTGCAGGCCACTCGGCGTAATGATGCCGAACAGCCCTTGCAGCGGGCAGAAGCTCACACTCGCCTGCGTGGTTTGCGTCAGCCCCGGGCTTTGGCGGCGCTGAAGGTTGCGCTCCCACTTGCTGGGCATGCCGTAGCCGTCGGTCACCACCGCCTGGCCGAGGCCGCGTGAGTGTTCGGGCAGGTTGAGAATATTGGGGTCGCCCGACTGCTGGCTCTGCGCCAATGCAACACCCCCACTTGCAGCCGCACCCGCTGCAACCGCTGCCTTGAATGCACCGCCCAAAAAGCCGCGACGGCCTGCAGACACCGCCTTGATTTGCTCGGCCGACAAGAAATTCTCCGGCGCCCTGCGTATTGCCATGCTCACTCTGCGCCTCTTTCGTTGCTACTGATGGCGATTTGCGTACACACACTGCGGCATACTGCGGCAGCATGATCGTTGACGACGCGATAAAACACCTGCGCACCCTCCTTGCGCTTGGCGAGCACACCCGTGCGATGCATCAGAGACAGGTGTTGTGACACATTGGGCTGGCTGGAACCCACCAAATCGATCAACTCGTTGACAGACCGCTCGGTCGTGCAACAGTAGTGCAGGATCTTGATGCGCAGCGGTGAGGCCAGCACCGCAAACAGATCGGCGGCCTGATCGAACACATCGCCCATTACGAGCAGCACGTCGTCGGGCAAAGCATCGGTGACGGTTGTTTTCGTAGACATTGCTTGGCTTCTTAGTTCGGAGGATTTAGTGCATGCCTTACGGGCTTTTCACAGCGCCTGTCAGTACAACGCGGTGGGAGCCCACATCCAAATATCACGCTGGATTAGCTGCCTCATCACTTCTAAACTTTTTATTTGAATATTCTTATATGACGATAGTTTGCCTTGACTATGTGCACGCCGCAAGTGCGCCCTCGGGTTCTCCCGGCTAGGATTTACCCGATGGATGCCCACAACCCTGGATGGTGGTTTGCCGACTGTGCGCTCTACGCGGTGCACGCGGCAATGGTGCTGTTCAATCTGTTCGGCTGGCTGCTGACCCGTACCCGCCGCTGGCACCTCATCTCTCTAGGGGCCATAGTGCTGTCCTGGTTTGGCTTGGGCGCTGTGTACGGCTGGGGCTACTGTCCGCTCACTGACTGGCATTTTGCGGTGCGCGCGCAACTTGGCAAGCCAGTCGCCTTCGAGACCTATCTTCAACTCGTCGCTGCAGACTGGTTTGGGGCAGCCCTGAGCCGCTCAGCCTCAGATGCCTTGGCCATCGGCGGCTTGGTTTTCGGCCTCGCAGGGGCCACTTTGGGGGTAACTTGGGGATATCTTGGCCGCAGGAGCACCCGTTAGCCCTTTACTCCTTAGCCTCCGCTGGCGGACTATGGCGCGCAAGCCACAAACGTACGGTCTGGATGACTTGATAGTGATACTCGCTTGTGTATAATGACCTTACCGCATTGGATTTGTGCGGACAGTGCACCATACAAGTTTAAGTATTGCAACCATCGAATTACTTAATCAACGCACAAAACTTAGAAACCGAGTCACTCACCTCACCGTCCGTAACCTGGAGAAAGCAAAATGGCCATTCTGAATGATTCCGAAGCCAAAGTCGCCTTACACAAT
>CAYSMM010000164.1:0-5785 GCA_964432095.1 uncultured Burkholderiaceae bacterium
CCGGTATGACCCGCCTTGTCTGCAGCAAACAACCAGCGCACCTTTTGAACGGCTGCGTTGCTAGACATACCCTTAGGCTTGTCCAACAGCAGCACCCCGTGCACGGGGCGCCTTGCAACCCGTGCAGGAGCCTGGTTCATGATTTAGTCGTCCTTCACCCGAGATGCCACTGCCTTGGCGATGAGCGCATTCATGTCGGCAGCCTTGGCCGTGGTGTCGTCATAAATGAAGTGCAAACGCGGCACGGTGTGAATGTGAAGCCGCTTGAACAGCAGCGAATGCAGGTAGCCGGCCTTGTCATTCAGCACGGCTTCGCTCTCGCGCGGATCACCCACCAGTTGCGAGTAGTACACCTTGGCATGTGCGTAATCGGGCGACACATCCACACGTGCGAGCGTGACCATGCCCACGCGTGAATCTCTCACTTCGCGTGCAATCAGCTCGGCCAGATCACGCTGGATTTGGTCGGCCACGCGCAAGGCGCGGTTGGGGATGGATGACTTCTTACGCATTCAATGTGGCGCAGCGATATGTGGGATCAACCTAAGGAATCGATATCAAAGAACGATATACTGCATTTTGTATCATGACACTAGCTGTTTATAGTGTTCCAGCAACGGCATGATACTGATTAGAGTATCATACGTATATGCTCATCGTACTTTGTGTCGACTCCTAAGCCATGCCGTGGCCCTACAGCGTACGGGCTACTTCCTTGACTTCAAACACCTCAAGCTGGTCGCCTTCCTTGATGTCGTTGAAGTTCTTCAGCGACAAGCCGCACTCGAATCCCTCTTTGACCTCGCGCACGTCGTCCTTGAAGCGCTTAAGTGAATCGAGTTCGCCGGTGTGGATGACCACATTGTCGCGTAGCAAGCGCACCTGACTGCCACGCTTGACGGTACCAGACAGCACCATACAACCCGCAATCGCACCCACCTTGGAAATGCGGAACACCTGGCGAATTTCCACCAGGCCCAGCATCTCTTCTTTCTTGTCGGGCGACAGCAGGCCGCTCATCGCCGCTTTCACATCGTCCACGGCTTCGTAAATGATGTTGTAGTAGCGAATGTCGATGCCGTTTTGCTCGGCCAGCTTGCGCGCGCCCGAATCAGCACGCACATTAAAGCCGATCACCACGGCCTTGGATGCGATCGCAAGGTTGATGTCACTCTCGCTGATACCACCGACGGCGGCATGGACGATCTGCACGCGAATCTCGTCTGTGCTGAGCTTGGACAGCGCGTGCGCCAAACCTTCATGCGAGCCTTGCACGTCAGACTTGATGATGAGCGCGAGCGATTTGACTTCACCCTCACCCATTTGCTCGAACATGTTCTCAAGCTTCGCAGCTTGCTGACGCGCCAGCTTCACGTCGCGGAACTTGCCCTGGCGGAACAGCGCAATCTCGCGCGCCTTGCGCTCGTCGGCCAGTGCCATCAACTCCTCGCCGGCGGCTGGCACTTCGGTCAAGCCCTGGATTTCCACCGGGATGGACGGTCCGGCCTCGCTCACGGGTGCGCCCGCTTCGTCGAGCATGGCGCGTACGCGGCCATAGGCTGCTCCGGCCAGCACGATGTCGCCGCGCTTCAACGTGCCGCTTTGTACCAGCACTGTGGCCACCGGCCCCTTACCTTTGTCCAGGCGCGATTCGATCACCAAGCCCTTGGCGGCCGCCTCGATCGGCGCCATCAACTCCAGCACCTCGGCCTGCAGCAACACCTGCTCGAGCAGGTCGTCGATGCCCTGGCCGGTTTTGGCAGACACGGGGACGAACGGCGAATCGCCGCCGTACTCCTCTGGCACGACTTCCTCGGCCACCAACTCCTGCTTGACGCGGTCGGGGTTGGCCTCGGGCTTATCGATCTTATTCATGGCCACGACGATCGGCACACCCGCCGCCTTGGCATGGCTGATCGCCTCTTTGGTTTGCGGCATCACGCCGTCATCGGCAGCCACAACCAGAATCACGATGTCGGTTGCCTTGGCGCCACGCGCGCGCATGGCCGTGAAGGCCTCGTGGCCCGGCGTGTCCAGGAAGGTGATCATGCCGCGCGGAGTGGTGACGTGATACGCACCGATATGCTGCGTGATACCGCCCGCCTCACCTGCCGCCACTTTGGCACGGCGAATGTAGTCGAGCAGCGAGGTTTTACCGTGATCGACGTGGCCCATCACCGTCACGACTGGTGCACGCGGCTTGGACTCGGCCTCGCTTTGTTGAACGTCGTCGGCCAGGAACGCCTCAGGGTCATCGAGCTTTGCCGCAAAGGCCTTGTGCCCCATCTCCTCGACAACGATCATCGCCGTCTCTTGATCGAGCACCTGATTGATCGTCACCATCTGGCCGAGCTTCATCAACTGCTTGATCACCTCAGAACTCTTCACACTCATTTTGTGTGCGAGATCAGCCACCGTAATCGTCTCAGGCACGTGTACGTCCTTGACTTGTGGCTCGGTCGGAGCCACGAAAGTCGAGCTATGCTCCTTGTCATCGCGACCGCGTCCACGTCCACCACCCTTGCCGCGCCAGCCGTCGCGGCTGCCACTGGTGGTGTCGCCGCGGGTTTTGATTTGCCGCTTCTTGTTGGCCTCGTCCGACCAGGTGGAAGACAAATTCTCAGCCTTGACACTTTTCTTGTCTTTGGTCGTGCCTGCAGGCGCTGGTGCTGGCACGCCAGCCTTGGCTGCGGGTTTATGAATCGTGCCCTTGATCGTGTCAGAGGGCTTGGTTTCGGGCTTCGGCGGTGCCGGCGCCTTGAGTACCGTTTTGGGCGCAGACATCATGGCGCGAATACGCTCTGCCTCTTGCTCAGCCGCGCGGCGGCGCGCCTGCAACTCGGCAAAGCGTGCGGACTCCTCGGCGGCCTTGGCTTTCGTAGCAGCAGATGCCGCAGACTTTTGCTCCTTGGCTTGCGCCTGCGCCTCAGCCGTAGTCTCGGCCTCCGTAGCCGCCTCCATGGTACGGCCCGCGGCCTCGGCCTTGGCTGCGGCTTCAGCGGCTTTGCGTTCGCGCGCTTCTTCAGCCTTGCGCTCATTGTCTTGCTGGGCGGCAATCTCTGCAGCCTGTCGGGCCAGTAGCTCAGCCTGGCGACGCGCCTCTTCTTCGCGGCGGCGCAGCTCCTGCTCGTCGATCACCGGCGCAGTCATTGCGGCAACTTCATCTCGCTCCTGCGGCTCTACCGGGGCAGCTGCGCCACTTTCGTCGCGCTTGACGAACACGCGCTTTTTGCGCACTTCCACCTGAATGGTGCGGGCCCGGCCAGTGGAATCGGCCTGCTTGATCTCACTGGTCTGCTTGCGCACGAGCGTGATTTTCTTGCGGTCTCCGCCCGTACCGTGCAGCGTTTGCAGGTAGTCGCGCAGGCGAGTCTTGTCGGCCTCGCTCAGGGTGTCGTCTGCCGATGATTTGCGAACACCGGCAGCCGTCAGTTGCTCGAGCAGAGCCTCCGGGCTCTTGCCGAGTTCTGCAGCAAATTGATTGACACTAGTTGCGGCCATGTTCTCTTTCTGAAATTCGATACTCGTCGTCTTAGGTCTTGTACACGCGATGCAGCGCCTTCATCACGCGAACCAATGCTCGCGCGCCTTGAGGATCAGCCGCTTTGCGTCCTCTTCAGACAGCGAGGTCATCTCTACCAGTTCGTCCACTGCGAGATCCGCAAGATCGTCACGCGAGTGAATATTGTTTTGCGCCAGCGCAGCCACCAAATCCGGCGTCACACCGTCGAGTGATTTCAAATCCTGGCTGACTTCTTCAACCTTCTCTTCCTTGGCAATCTCGGCGGTAAGCAAGGCGTCGCGCGCGCGATTGCGCAGCTCATTGACGGTCTCTTCGTCGAACGACTCGATCTCTAGCATCTCATTGAGTGGCACATACGCCACCTCTTCGAGGCTGGTAAAGCCTTCGGCAATCAGGATGTCGGCTACTTCCTCGTCCACATCGAGCTTTTGCATGAACAGGCTGCGGATGTTCTGGCTCTCTTGAACCTGCTTGGCCTCGGACTCCTCTGGGGTCATGATGTTGATCTGCCAGCCCGTGAGCTCGGACGCCAGGCGCACGTTCTGCCCTGTGCGGCCGATGGCGATGGCGAGGTTCTCCTCGTTCACCGTCACGTCCATGCTGTGCTTTTCTTCGTCCACCAGAATCGATTCGACCGTGGCTGGCGCGAGCGCACCAATCACGAATTGCGCCGGATCCTCGCTCCATAGCACGATGTCCACGCGCTCGCCACCCAGCTCGTTGGTCACGGCGTTCACACGCGTGCCACGCACGCCCACGCAGGTGCCGATGGGATCGATGCGCTTGTCGTGGCTATATACCGCTATCTTGGCGCGGATGCCGGGGTCGCGTGCGCAGCTCTTGATCTCCAGCATGCCTTGCGCAATCTCGGGCACCTCCTGGGTGAACAACTCGATCATGTACTCGGGTGCGGTGCGCGAAATCTCGATCTGCGGCCCGCGCGCGGCGCGATCGACCTTGAGAATGACGCCCTTCACACGGTCGCCAGAGCGCAGGTTCTCTTTGGGGATCATGTGGTCGCGGCGCATACGCGCCTCAACCTTGCCACTTTCGACAATTGCGTCGCCTTTGTCCATGCGCTTGACAGTGCCGAGAAAGATTTTCTCGTTGCGCTCTAAGTAGTCATTAAGAATCTGCTCGCGCTCGGCATCGCGAATACGCTGCAGAATCACCTGCTTGGCAGCCTGCGCGCCAATGCGGCCGAACTCGACGTTTTCTACCGGTTCTTCAATGTAATCATCCACCTCGATGTCCGGGATCTGCTCCTTGGCCTCGAACAGCAGCACTTCGCTGTCGGGGTTTTGCAGGCCCGCCTCGTCAGGCACAACCAGCCAACGACGGAAGGTTTCGTAGTTGCCGCTGTCGCGATCTACTGCCACGCGGATGTCCACATCCATGTTCGGGTAACGCTTCTTCGTTGCCGATGCGAGCGCAAGCTCCACCGCGCCAAAGACGATGTCCTTGTCGACGTTCTTTTCCCGGGCCATCACGTCCACGAGCATCAGCATCTCTCGATTCATGCCAAGCACCTCAACACTTTTGATTTCAATTTTTCGCTATGACCTAAAGCCACCCACATGACACACGGCTCATGCTTGCGGCTTTTTGGGCTTAAAACTCAACTCGGGCGCGAGTTTGACCTCGGCCACCTCGGCCAAGGTAAACCGCAACTCGAGCGGCCCCTCCTTGCCTTCATATTCAATCACGTAGCTGCCATCACCGGCCGGCTTGGCCAGCACACCCGCATACTTTTTGCGGCCACCGGGTGCTCCGGGCATGGCTTCGCGCAGCACCAGGCTGACACGCTCGCCAGCAAACCGCTCAAAATCGGCCGGCTTCCTGAGCGGACGATCCACCCCGGGTGAGCCGACTTCGAGCCGCGCGTAGTCCACGCCTTCAACCTCAAACACGAACTGCAGCTGCCGCGTCACGGCTTCACAGTCACTCACGGCGATCCCGCTCGCCTTGCCTGCGGGCTGGTCGATCGTGATGCGCAGCAGGCCACGCGGCGCGCGCTCGACGTCCACCAGCTCGTACCCGAGCCCGGCGACGGTCTTCTCAACGACGTCTATCACGCTGTTTGCCATGTTGCCCCTGCAAGCCCTCGTGCACTAATTCCAGAAAACTCAACTCACAAATCCAGCCGACAAATCCCAGCCGACAAATCCCAGCCGACAAATGAAAATGGGCGACATCGTCGCCCACCAAATATTCGGCACAGTGAGTGGCGGCACTCTGTGCAGACTCGGCTTTCGCGCCCCA
>CAYSMM010000165.1:0-5021 GCA_964432095.1 uncultured Burkholderiaceae bacterium
CGCGGCGAATGGATTCTGAGCCTCGATTCCGACGAGCGCATCACGCCCGCGCTCAGGCAGCAAATCGATAATGCGATTTCACAGGGTAACGGGCCGGTGTTTGCCATTCCGCGGATGTCCAGCTTTCTTGGCCAGTACATCCGCCATAGTGGCTGGCAGCCCGACTACGTGCCGCGGCTGTTCAAACGCGGCAGCGCAACGTTTTCCAACGATCGCGTGCACGAGCGGCTGGTGTTCAGCGGAACGGCGATAAAGCTCACAGCGCCCATGCTGCACTACAGCTTTCGCACGGTGGAGGAGGTCCTCGGCAAGCTCAACAGCTATTCCACCGCGCGTGCGGCGGATCTCTCCGTGCAGGGTAAGCGCGGCGGACTGCGCAAGGCGCTGCTGCACGGCCTGTGGACTTTCATCCGCACATACTTCTTGCGTGCCGGTTTTCTGGACGGCCAACGTGGCTTCATCTTGGCAGTGTCCAATGCCGAAGGCACCTACTACCGCTACCTGAAGATGTCGGCCGATCTCAATGACGGGCGCGATCCACAATGAGCCGGCTATGAGCACGCCGCGCATTTCCATCATCGTCACCACCTACAACCGGATTGACGCGCTACTGGCGGTACTGCGTTCGCTGGCCCATCAAAGCGTTGGCGGTTTTGAGGTGATCGTGGCTGACGACGGATCGCGGCCTGACACGGCTGGCGCGATTGCCGAGTTTGCACAACATCACCCGCACCTGCCACTGGCACACATGTGGCAAAGCGACGCAGGCTTTCGCGCGGCACGGGCGCGCAACCGCGCCGTGCTCGCAAGCCGTGGCGAGTATTTGATTTTTCTTGACGGCGATTGCGTCTGCCAGCGTGACTTCGTCGAGCGGCACATGGCGTTGTCTCTGCCCGCAGCATTCGTCAACGGCAGCCGCGCGTTGCTGTCCGAGCGCTTTACTCAGCAGGTGCTTGCGCAGCAAATAGACTTACAAAGCTTAAGCCTTGCAACCTGGCTGTTACGGCGTTTGAAGGGTGACTGCAATAAACTCGTGCAAGTCGGTAAATGGCCCAGTATGCTTTTGCGCAGCGAGCGCCGCTTCCGCTGGAAGTCGATCCGCTCGTGCAACTTTTCGCTGGCGCGCAGTGACTACCTGCGCGTTGGTGGCTTCGACGAAAGCTTCGAGGGCTGGGGCCATGAAGACGCAGACTTGGTACTGCGTCTGCACCACGCAGGGCTCACACGCATCAACGGCTTTTGGGCGACCGAGGTGTGGCATCTGTGGCACCGCGAGCAGCCGCGCAACCGCGAGAGCGTTAACCTGCGTACCGTGAAGGAACGCATGGGCACTAAACTGGTCGAAGCAGTACGCGGCATGGCGCAGGCACATGCGGGAGACGATATGAAAGTATCAACATACCACTGGGAGTGAATGTGTATAACTTTCTATTGAATACCAGTAAATGGGTATTACTAATAACAGTAATGGCGTATTTGGGGCTTACTTCAAGTGCATCTGCCCAACTGCGTGTGGAGATTTCCGGCGTTGGTGCGCAGCAAATCCCGGTGGCCGTGGCCAGCTTCGTGACGCAAGGACAGGTGCCGCAGCAGGTGGCCGAGATCATCAAGGCCGACCTTGCCCGCGCCGGCAGTTTCAAGCTGGTGGCAGCAGCGCAGGCTAACGAGACCACGCAACCCGACTTTGCTGCGCTCAAATCGCAAGCCGTTGATGCCTATGTGGCCGGCAGCGTCACACGCCTGGCCAACGGGCAGTTCGACGTGCGCTTTCGGTTATGGGACGTGCTCAAAAGCAAAGAGCTGGCCGGGCAAAGCTTCGTGGTCAACGCCCCCGATTTGCGTATGGCCGCACATCGCGTGAGCGACGTGGTACACCTCAAGTTGACGGGCGAGCCCGGCGCTGCCGCCACGCGCATTGCGTATGTGGCCAAGAATGGGCCGCGCTACGCGCTGATCGTGGCCGACAGCGACGGCGAGAACGCCGCCGAGGCGCTGCGCTCCAACGAATCCATCATCTCACCGGCCTGGTCGCCCAACGGGGCTGAGTTGGCCTACGTAAGCTTTGAGTCGCGCAAGCCGGTGGTGTATGTACACACCGTCGCCACGGGCCAGCGCAGGGTGGTGGCTAACTTTAAGGGCATCAACTCCGCACCCGCATGGACGCCCGATGGCAAGCAGCTTGCAGTGGCATTGTCCAAAGACGGATTGACACAGCTTTACCTCATCGGCACCGATGGCGGTAATGTTCGCCGGCTCACGCAATCGAGCGGCATCGACACCGAGCCGTGGATTGCCAGCAACGGTAGTATGTTCTTTGTGAGCGACCGCGGCGGCGGCCCCCAGGTCTACCGCCAGTCTTTGAGCGGCGGCGATGCGCAGCGGGTCACCTTTACCGGCAGCTACAACGTGAGCCCCGCAGTCAGCCCCGACGGCAAGACGCTGGCCTACATCTCACGGCAAGACGGCTTCAAGCTCTATCTGCAAGCGCTCGACGGCGCCAGCCAGGGCGCAGGCATCACTACGACCGTGGACGACGAAAGTCCTAGCTTTGCGCCAAATGGCCGTCTAGTGCTGTATGCCTCACGTGATGCTGGCCGTGAGGTGCTGATGAGCAGTACGCTCGACGGCCGGGTAAAGGCCAAACTGTCGGCCGGAGCCGGCGATATCCGGGAACCGGCTTGGGGGCCGTTCCTCTATCGCTAGACACGTTGAATTGGCTACACTTGAATGGTAGTGAACTCGCACGGAATGTTTTTATATAGGAGAGGCATATGAAGCTCAAAGCATGGACATGGGTTGCGGTTGCAGGCAGCGCACTGGTGTTGGCGGGTTGCGGCTCTAGCGTCAAGCTCGACGAAACTCCGGTGGGAACGCGCACGCCGACACCCAGCGCAACGGCTCCCTCGGGTGCGGCTGCGCCGGTCAAACCGGTGGACGTGACGCAGGCTGGCGTGCCCGCGGGCGGGCCGCAAGGTGCGGGCATCAGTGTGTACTTCGACTACGACAGTTTTGCCATCAAGGATCAGTACCAATCCACCATCGACGCGCATGCTCGGTTCCTGAAGGCCAACCCCAACAAGCGTGTGTCGCTTGAGGGCCATGCTGACGAGCGTGGCAGTCGCGAATACAACCTCGCACTAGGCCAAAAGCGCAGCGATTCGGTGCGCCGTGCGCTCAGCCTGCTGGGCGTGTCCGACGCTCAAACCGAGGCCGTGAGCTTTGGCGAGGAAAAACCCAAGGCGCAAGGCAGCAATGAGACGGCCTGGGCTGAGAATCGTCGTTCGGACTTCTCTTATAAGAACTGACTCACTCAAACTCTACTGAAAGATGCGACTGCTGAACTTTCGCCTGCACGTTGCTGCCGGCTTGTGCGCAGTGTTGGCTTTGCCTTCAGCGTACGCCGGTTTGTTCGATGACGAGGAGGCGCGCAAGGCCATTTTGGATTTGCGCGCCAAGGTTGAGGAAAACCGTAAGGCGCATAGCGACGAGAATGCGCAGTTGCGCCGCAGCGTGCTGGATCTTTCCAACCAGATCGAGCAGTTGCGACAGGAGTTGGCTCGCATGCGGGGTGCCAATGAGCAACTCGTCAACGACGTGGCCAAGCTTCAGCAGCAGCAAAAAAACGTATCACAGTCGTTTGATGAACGTATGCGGCAGTTCGAGCCGCAGCCCGTGACGCTAGACGGACGTCAGGTGATGGTGGATCCTGCCGAAAAGCGCGGCTACGAGGCAGCGCTGGCGCAGTTTCGCGCCAACGACTTCGCCAAGGCCGCTGCGAGCTTCAGTGATTTTGCGGCCCGCTACCCCAAGTCACCGCTGGCTCCACCCGCGTTTTACTACCTCGGCAATGCATACTACGGCCTGCGCGACTGCAAGCAGGCAGCAGATGTGTTCACGCAACTGGCTACCCGCTACCCCGACGACGCGCGCGCGCCTGAGGCGCTGCTTTCGGCCGGTAACTGCCAGCTTGAGCTTGGTAACAAACTGGCCGCGCGCCGCGCCTACGAGGCGGTGATGAAGCAATACCCCGCTACCGAAGAGGCGGGTACAGCAAAGGAACGGCTGCCCCGCACTCGCTAGCCCGCCTGGGCTAGCTCTTCCATCAAGAATACTACAAGTTGTATATAGCCTTTAATACACTATCAACTTGCAGTAAAGGCTTGTTACTCAGTGCAGTATCGATGAATTAATCCGAATCAATCTCTCTCCCAGCATTTTTGGGGTGCTCTTGTGCAAGTTGCGCAGGGTGCTGCGGCAGCCCAAGCCGGCAGGCCTGCTGCGTGCCACAATGTGAACTCTAAAGACTCACCGATGCGACCCACGTGTTGCATCCAGAAGTCAAGCTTCGCCCTTGAACCATGACCGACATCAACATCCCCGCCATTAACGCTACCGTGCTGTGGGCAACCTTCGCAGTCGCCATTGCTTTTGGCTACATCGGCAACCGCAGCAACTTCTGCACTATGGGCGCCATCAGCGACGTGATGAATATCGGCGACTGGACACGCCTGCGCATGTGGGCTGCGGCTATCGGCGTGGCCATTCTCGCCATGGGCGTGCTGGCCTTCACCGGTGTGGTGAAGCCCACTCACAGCATTTACACCGCGCCCAAAGTGACATGGCTTTCATATGCAGTCGGTGGACTCATGTTCGGCTTTGGCATGGTGCTGGCGTCGGGCTGCGGCAGCAAAACGTTGTTTCGCATCGGTGGTGGCTCGCTCAAATCGCTGGTGGTGTTTTTCATGCTCGGCTTTGCGTCGTTTGCTACGCTCAAGGGCATTACTGCCGTGCTTCGCGTGAACACGGTGGACAAGGTCGGCCCCACGCTTGCCACGCCGCAAGATTTGCCGTCGATCATCAGCGCATGGTTCGACACCAGCCCCGGTATCGTCGCCATCGTACTAGCGGGGTTGATCGGCGGCAGCTTGCTCATGTGGGCGTTTGCGGGCAAGGACTTTCGCAGCAGCGCCTGGAGCTGGCTGGGTGGCATCGGCATAGGTGCATGCGTGGCTGCCGTATGG
>CAYSMM010000165.1:5031-5755 GCA_964432095.1 uncultured Burkholderiaceae bacterium
GTTCATCAGCGGCAAACTGGGGTACGTTGCCGAGCACCCCGACACCTTGCAAGAGGCCTTCGTCGGCACGAACTCGGGCCGCATGGAGTCGCTCACTTTCGTGGCGCCGATCGCGCACACCTTAGACTGGTTCATTTTCTACAGCGACAAAAGCAAGGTACTCACGCTTGGGGTGATGAGCGTGTTCGGCACTGTGTTTGGTTCATGGCTTGCGGCCGTCACCACCAAAACATTCCGCTGGGAGAGCTTTAGAGACGCCGAGGACGTAGCCAATCACATGGTAGGCGGCCTACTCATGGGGGTGGGCGGTGTCACCGCGCTCGGCTGCACCATCGGCCAGGCGCTCACGGGTTTGTCCACGCTCGCACTCGGCAGCTTCATCGCTACAGCGGGCATCGTCGCCGGTGCGGTGCTGGCGATGAAGTATCAGATCTGGCGCCTTGAAAAGCAGGCCTGAAGGTGGTGGATCAAGCGGTCAGCGATATCGATATCGAGAGGCGATTCAGAGGAATCTCCCGATTGTATGGTGCTGCTGCTGCGCACACAATAAGCAGTAGCCATGTGGTAGTTGTGGGAGTAGGAGGGGTAGGCTCATGGGCGGCAGAGGCGCTGGCACGCAGCGGTGTAGGCACGCTCACATTGATCGACCTCGACCACGTAGCCGAGTCCAACATCAACCGGCAGGTGCACGCGCTGAGCAGCACGCTGGGCATGGCCAAGGTGC
>CAYSMM010000166.1:0-5734 GCA_964432095.1 uncultured Burkholderiaceae bacterium
TGGCGCCAAGAAAGTCTTCGAGCTTGGCCGCGTCAAACGGCTTGTCGCTGCGAAACACAAAGCTTTTCACGTCGTCCAGGTGGCCGTGGTGGTGATGCGGGTGATCGCAATGTTCGCCGTGCTCGTGGTCATGATCGTGATCGTGGTCATGGTCATGGTCGTGATCGTCGGCGTCGAGAAAGTGCGGATCGATCTCCAATTTGGCGTTGAGGTTGAAGCCCTTGAGGTCGAACACCCGGGACAGCGGCACCTCGCCGAAATTCACCGCTTGCTGCGGGGCGCGCGGGTTCATGTGCATCAGCCGGTGCTTGAGCCCGTGTACGCTGTGCTCGTCCACCAGATCAGTCTTGGTGATGAAAATCTGATCGGCAAAGCCGATTTGCTTGCGCGCCTCTTGCCGTGTGCTCAGTGTGTCGTTGGCATGCTTGGCGTCCACCAGTGTGATCACGCTGTCCAGCAGGTATTGCTCAGCCACCTCGTCGTCCATGAAGAAGGTTTGCGCTACGGGGCCGGGGTCGGCCAGCCCGGTGGTTTCGATCACGACGCGGTCGAACGCCAACTCGCCTTTACGCTTTTTCTCAGCCAGCGTGGTGAGCGTCGAGCGCAAATCCTCGCGGATAGTGCAGCAGATGCAGCCGTTGTTCATCTGGATGATCTGCTCGTTGCTGTCTTGCACGAGGATCTCGTTGTCGATGTTTTCCTCGCCGAACTCGTTTTCGATCACGGCGATTTTCTGGCCATGCGCCTCGGTGAGCACGCGCTTGAGCAGCGTGGTTTTGCCCGAGCCGAGAAAGCCGGTGAGTATGGTTGCGGGAATCATGATGAGAAAAGCCTGTCTGAAGAGTCGTGTGCGACAGCGGCAGCAAAACAGGATGCCACTGCCGCGGCTGACCCGCAATTGTAGTGGCTTATAGATGAAGCCGCAGGCTGCTTGATAAATACTCCATGGTCTAAATGCCATTGTCTGGTTTACTGATAAGCTCTATCGATGTAATAGGGTATTGAGTATATGGCATATAGATTACATTCTCATAAAACGCGCCGCTACGGTAGCTTGCGTAGCAGCAGGCCTTTGAGGTATTCGCCCTCGGGGAAGGCGAGGGTATGCGGGTGGTCATGCCCGGCGCCCACACGCTCGATGATTGCGGCGTCACAGCCTGCATCCGTGGCTGCGCCGGCCACGATGTTCTGGAACAAATCGGGGTCTATGCCACCTGAGCAACTGAAGGTGAACAAATAGCCACCGGGCCGCAGAATGTGAAATGCCAGGCGATTGATGTCTTTATATGCCCGTGCGGCACGCTCGGCATGCGCGGCGCTGGGCGCAAACTTGGGCGGGTCCAGCACGATGGCGTCGAACTGTTGCCCTTCGGCGCGCAGCTTGCGCAGCGTAGCGTTCACGTCAGCATCGGCAAACTCACAGCGCGCGGCATCAAAGTCATTGAGCTGCACATGCCGCGCAGCGTGTGCAAGCGCCGGTGCGGATGAATCCACACTCATCACATGCTCAGCGCCGCCCGCCAGCGCGCTGAGTGTGAAGCCCCCGGTGTAGCAATAGCAATTGAGCACGCGCTTGAGCTGCGCCTGCCGAACCACGTGAGCAAACAGCGCGCGGTTGTTGCGCTGGTCAAGGTAAAAGCCGGTTTTGTGGCCCGATGCGATATCCACCTCAAACGTCAGGCTGTTTTCTGTAAATTGAATGAGGGTACTTGGCTTCGCTCCCTCTCCCGCCTGTGCGGGAGAGGGCAGGGGGTGAGGGTCTGCATGCAACCACCCCTGTTTGGGCTCAAGCCCCTCCAGCTTGCGTACCGACGAATCGCTGCGCTCATACACCGCGCTTACCTTCAGCTCGCTCAGCAATGACTGCGTGATCGCGTCTTTCCACCGCTCGGTGCCCGCGCTGGTGAACTGCGTCACCGCAACATCGTTGTAACGGTCAACGATCAAGCCCGGCAGCCCGTCGCTTTCACCATGCACCACGCGCATTGCGGTGCCATCAATCGGCAATGCGGCGCGGCGCGCGGCCGCAGCGCGAATCATGTTCTTGAAAAAGCGGTGGTCGATGATCGTTGCCTCGTCGAAGCTCCATACCCGCGCACGGATTTGAGACTGCGGGCTGAATGCCGCAACGGCCAGAAACTTGCCCTCGCTATCGACGATACGCACCGTCTCGCCCGAACCCGCGCGCTCACTCGCGCGCATGTCAATCGAGCCTTCAAAAATCCAGGGGTGACGGCGGTACAGTGATCGCTCTTTGCCGGGTTTGAGGTGGAGGGTTTTCATGGGCGTAATCATCGCAGGTGAGAAATGGAGCCCGAGTTACGCGAATTCGTGGACCAGGTGCTCATCATCCGCTTGATGAGCCAAACACCAGCTGATTTCCATGGGCTGGTAGCGAGGTTGCGACCAGGCGAAAAGTTAGGCGATCGGATCATCAAGGTTAGCCGCGCCGGTGAATTGTGATGGAAGAGGCCGAGCATCACGACCTGTCGCTCAAAGCTGTCAGTCCGTCCGGCTTCTGGTTCCGGGTCATATCGCCCGTCGTGTCGTATTCAACCGAAACGGTCATCTGACTTGGCATGCGGCTGTGAGCTACGCCTTCTTCTTCGCCCTTGGGTGCGCGGCGTCATATGCTTTGGCCAGATGCTGCCAGTCGAGCTTGGTGTAGATCTGTGTGGTGGCGATGTTGGCGTGCCCCAAAAACTCTTGCACGGCGCGCAAATCACCTGACGACTGCAACAGATGTGACGCAGCGCTGTGCCGCAGCACGTGCGGGTGCACCTTGGCGGGCACGCCCGCTTGCACGCTCAAGCGCGCAAGGCGCGCATGCACGGTGGCACCATTGATCCGCTGGCCACGTGCACCCAAAAACAAAGCCGCCCGAGCATCGGCATTGCTGCCCGCCTGCAGGAGTTGCGGGCGTACCGCAAGCCATGCTTGCAGCGCGGTGAGTGCCTTGCTGCCCACGGGCACAGCGCGTCGCTTGCTGCCCTTGCCCATCACCTGCACCTCGGCGGCGGCAATATCCAGCCAGCTTTTGGATTCATGCTCTGCGTTCTTGACGTACTGCACGTCGAGCGACACCAGCTCGGCGCGACGCAGGCCGCTGGAGTAAAGCAGCTCTACCATCGCGTGGTCGCGCAGGCTTGCGGGTGAATCGTCAGGGATGAACTCGGCCAGTGCTACTGCGTCGTCGGTGCTCAGGGCCTTGGGCAAGGTTTTGGCGCTCTTGGGTGCACGCACGCCCAGCGCCGGGTTGTGTGTCATGCGGCCTTCGCGACACATCCAGTTGAAGAATGCGCGCCATGCCGACAGCGAATGTGCAATGCTTTTGGCTTGTAGGCCTTGCGCATGCAAACGCGCCACCGCGGTGCGAATGCGGTGCATGTCCAGCGTATGCAAGTCTTGCGTGCTGCAGGCCGCTGCGAGCCGTTCGAGGTCGCGCTGATAGTTGATGACGGTGCCGGGCGCGGCACGGCGTTGTGCCCTGAACCACCGCAAAAACTGCGCGACATCGGGGTGAGGAGCTGCCGCGTCAGCCTCCAGATGATGCTGTGGGTGATGCTGGTTAACCATCCCCATGCAGGCAGCTATGAACGCGGCAGCAGTTTGGCGAGTGCGGCGCTCGACAACTCGCCAATGCGTTGCAGGAATTCGGTGCCCATGTTGGGCGTGAAGCGTTGCGGGTCGGGCGAGCCGATCACCAGAAGGCCGAAGGTGCCGGCACTGGTGCCATCAACCGGGCGCAGCGGGATGAGCGCAAGCGAGCGCACGGCAGTAGGCTCTGGCAGCCAGCTTGCAGCCTCAAAGCCTGAGTTGATGCCGCAGTAGGGCAATGAGAGCGAATTGGCAAACGTGACGGCGTCATCACTGACGTTGTTCGTGGCGGGCAGGTGTGCGTACTCCGGAGCCAGCCGCCACAGCTTCAAGCCCACTTGCGGCAGTGCAAACTGCTCTTTCAACTCATGGGTCAGCAGCGCCGGCAGATTGATGTAGGAACTCTCGGCCAGCAGCGCGCGCACCCAGCGTAGCAGCTTGCTGGAGATGGCGTCGTTTTCCTGCGCGTAACGTACCATCTCTGCCACCTTGAGCTCCAGCGTCTTGGTTTTGTCGCGCTGCAACTCGATCTGCCGCTCTTGCAGGCTGACGGCACGCTTGCCGTGCGGGCTGATGAGTTGAATCTGCGCCAGCAATTCGGCATGGCGGTCGAAGAAATCTGGCGTGTTGCGCAGATACTCGGCAAGGTCGTGTTCGTTCATCGGCATACGTAAAGTGTAGCGGATCGTGCGTGACGGGCAAGCCCTTTGAGCTTCATAAGCACTGATACTGCGGTAACTAATGCATCGTTACTGGTTTACAGAAGGCAGTAATGATGATATACAAACAACAGTATAACTGGAAACCTCACCTACTAAACCTCAATCTCGCCTTCAAACACGGTTTCGGCCGGCCCGGTCATCATCAGCGGCGCGCAGCCGCCGGCCCATGTAATAGTGAGTATGCCGCCGCGGGTGTGCACATTCACCGGGCTTTGCAGAAGACCGCGTGCGATGCCCGCTGCGACTGCCGCGCACGCGCCGGTGCCGCAAGCCAGGGTTTCGCCCGAGCCGCGCTCATACACGCGCAGCTTGATGGTGTGCGCATCCAGCACTTGCATGAAGCCGGCGTTCACGCGCTGTGCAAAGCGCGGGTGCTGCTCGATCTGCGGGCCCCGTGTCAGCACCGGCGCAGCCTCGACATCATCGACCCATTGCACCGCATGCGGGTTGCCCATGCTCAGCACCGTGAGCGGGGTAACTTGGTCTTGCACCTCAACCGGCCACACGCGGGCGCTGCCTTCAAGTTGAGGTGTGAGGCCCGATGTGCTGAACGGCACACGCGATTCGTCAAACACCGGCGCGCCCATGTCGACGGTCACTCGCCCATCGACTTGTAAATTGAGCGTGATGAGGTTGTTGACTGTCTCTACGTGCAAGGTGGTTTTTTGGGTGAGGCCGCGATTGCGCACAAACACCACGAAGCAGCGTGCGCCGTTGCCACAATGCTCAACCTCATTGCCGTCGCTGTTGAAGATGCGGTACTTGAAGTCCACGCCGCTGCGCGTGGGCTTTTCCACCACCAGTATCTGATCAGCCCCCACGCCGAAGTGCCGGTCTGCAATGCGGCGCAGTTGCGCTGTGCTCAGCTCCAGCGGCGCGGCTGTGGCATCGAGCATCACAAAGTCGTTGCCCGCGCCCTGCATTTTGGTGAAGCGAAGTTTCATGGTGTCAGTAGACAGAGGGCTCGCCCTTGGCCCTGGTCTTGAATCGTTTGTGCACCCACAGGTATTGTGCGGGCAACTGACTTACTTCGCTTTCAATCATGCGGTTCATGGCGGCAGCGTCGGCTGCGGCGTCGCCGGTGGGCCAATGCTCAAGCGCTGGCTTGAAAGTGACGCGGTAGCCACGCCCTGCGGGCAGCAGCTCGGCAATCACCAGCTGCACCAGCATGCCCTCGGCCCGCGCGATGCGCGACGGTGCCGTGAGCGTGGCGGCCGTCACGCCGAAGAAGGGCGCGAACACCGCGTCGCGCCCGCCAAAGTCCATGTCGGGCAGGTTGAAAAACGGCATGCCGTTGCGGATGCAGCGCAGAAGCGGCTTGACGGATTCGCTGCGCGCAAAGATGTCGCATTGGCCTAGCCGCGTGCGGCCGCGGCGTACCGCAGCATCGAACACCGCATTGGTTTGTGCCTGGT
>CAYSMM010000167.1:0-5687 GCA_964432095.1 uncultured Burkholderiaceae bacterium
CTGGCGCGCCTTGATTGCCATGGCCGTCTGCCGCTTCGGCCATCCAGCACTTCACCGTTTCACCGTTGAGAGTGAGCGTGGCACCGGGCGCGGGGTTGAGCGCGCGCACCTTGCGCGCCAGTGTGTGTGCGTCGAGTGATGTGTCGAGCACAGCCTCGGCCTTGGTAATCTTGTGCGCATAGGTCACGCCCTCGGCGGGCTGCGGTGTGCGCGGCAAGCCGCCGCAGGCCAGCATCTCCAGGGCCTCCACGATCAGCCGCGCGCCCAGCAATGCCAGTTTGTCGTGCAGTGTGGCGGTGGTGTCGTTCGCGGCAATCGGCAGCTTCTCAACCAGCAGCATGTCGCCGGTATCGAGCCCCGTATCCATCTGCATGAGGGTGATGCCGGTCTCGCTGTCGCCCGCCTCCACGGCACGGTGAATCGGCGCTGCGCCGCGCCAGCGCGGCAAAAGCGAGGCGTGAATGTTCAGGCAACCGTGTTTTGGCATGTCCAGCACCCATTGCGGCAAGATCAACCCATAGGCGGCCACTACCATCACGTCGGCCTGCAAGGCCTGCAGTTGCGCCCTTGCGGCTTGCGCATCCTCGGGATACTTGCCGTCCAGCCGCAAGCTGCGCGGTTGTGCCACAGCAATGTCGTGCGCCAGCGCAAGCTGCTTCACGGCGCTTTGCTGCAACTGCAAGCCGCGCCCGGCCGGGCGGTCGGGCTGCGTCAGCACGAGAGCGATATCAAACCGCGCAGCGATCAGCGCCTTGAGCGCAGTGGCGGCAAAAGCAGGCGTACCTGCAAAAACAAGCTTCATGCACGGATTATCGATGGGCGAGCGGGCGTGAGGCTGTTCACCTCGAGATGGGTTGTTGGGATGCGCTCGGGCTTCGGGGTTGAGCCGAGAGGGTTTATCACCCGCGACACTGCGGCTCAGTGCTTGAAGCCCTACTGCGCCGAGCGCGGCTCGCGATCAGACTTCCATGTATCCGGCCCACCATGCGAGCGTCGCAGCACGCCTTGCGAATCAAAGTACACGTGGTACATCAGGTCGAACGTCGCTTCCCGGTAGCGGTAGGTCCAGATATCGCCTTGCCAGCTCGCCACACGCACCACCTCTGCCGGGCGTCCATACTCACGGCGCACATCGGCCCGAGCCCATTGCCCCTCGTGCTGCGACAGCCGCTCAAGGCTCGTTTGCGTCAGCACCTCACGCACAACACTCACCTTGCCTTGCGCGTTCACATCAGCCATCCAGTTCATCTGGCCGTATGGGTTGCCGCTGAACTCCAGCCGCCTGCCTGCTGCAGCGCCGGCCGTGGCCGGCTGTGCATGCACGGCGGTCGGCTGCCCCCAGCGCGCAATCAGCGCCTGCTCGCTTTCGCCCGCAGTCATGCCGCCGCCTGGAGCGGTGCATGCAGCCAGCACAACAGCGCCAGCCCATAATCCGGGAAGGTCTCGATTCACTTATCTCAAATATACCTAGTTGAGTATAAATACGTTACTGGTAGTCCTGATTGAATGAACGCCATATACTAAACGCAGTAGCATCAGTATGCATCTCATCTACGCAGCTATCCGGGCCTTGCTGGCCTTGATGAGTTTGTCGCGGATGCGGTTGCGCTTGAGCTCGCTGAGGTATTGCACGAACACCTTGCCGTCGAGGTGGTCGATCTCGTGCTGCACTGCCACGGCCAGCAGCTCGTGGGCCTGCAGCTCAAACGGCTCGCCCTTGAGGTTGAGCGCGCGAAAAGTGACGGTTTCGGGCCGTGACACCTTCTCGTAAAACCCCGGTACGGAGAGGCAACCCTCCTCATGCTCTTTGCAGGTTTGGCTTTTTGCAATGATCTCGGGGTTAATGAGCACTAACTGACCGGACTTATCGTCGGAGGTGTCGATCACGATCACCCGCTCGTGCACATTGACCTGCGTGGCGGCCAAGCCGACGCCGTTCTCGGCGTACATGGTGTCGAACATGTCAGCCACCAGGCGGCGGATACGCTCATCCACCTGCGCCACGGACTTAGCCTTGAGGTGTAACCTCGGGTCGGGATATTTAAGAACTGGTAACAGAGCCATGATGATGAGACCTTTTTGCCCGCCTGGCGGTTCCATCGGCGCAACAACCGCCCGGACGGGGGCTTGCCAATTGGCAAATTTTGTTGCCGCGTCAACACGTTAGATGCAACAATTTGAGAAACTTCTCTCATTGCGGACCACCTGTATTGTCTCAAAACACGGGCGCCGCAGCACGACACGAAGAACCAAAGGACTCAATGTATGCGGTTGATTCACGGCACCCGGCAGCCCAGGCTTACAGCAGCAAGCCGGGCGGGCTTTGGCGTTCTGGTGGCTGGCGGTGCGCTGGCATCCATGTTGAACACGGCGGCGCTTGCCACCAACTTCCCCATCTCTCCGCAACAAAGGGCTACAGCTCAGCAGGTGGCCGCTAGCGGCGTGCCGCTGTCGGAACTGGCAGCCACCGCCCCCGACTCTTACACCGTCAAGCGTGGCGACACGCTATGGGACATCTCCAAGCTGTTCCTCAAAAGCCCGTGGAAGTGGCCCGAGTTGTGGGGGATGAACCTCACGCAAATCCGCAACCCGCACCTTATTTATCCTGGCCAGGTGCTGTACCTGGACAAATCGGGCGGCCGCGCCCGCTTGCGTGCCGGCACACCGCTGGGCGATGGCACGGTGAAAGTGTCGCCGCAGGCCCGCGCGTCGCAGTTACCCGTGCTGCCCATTTCCACCATTCCCCCGCACCTGATCGAGCCGTTCCTCTCTGAGCCGCTGATCGTGGAGGAAGACACCCTCAACAATTCGCCGCGCATCGTGGCCACGCAAGAGGGTCGCGTGGTGCTGGGCAACAACGACACAGCGTATGTGCGCGGCGATCTGGGGGCGGCCAAGTCGTTCCAGGTTTATCGCCCGGCCAAACCGCTGCGCGACCCTGTGACCAACGAGATCGTGGCGTATGAGTCCAGCTATCTCGGCTCGCTCGACCTGGTGAAGGGCGCGCGCCCCATCAGCGATGAAGAAGCTGAAAAAATCGCTGGTAAGCGTGGCCTGTTCAACGACCCGCCGAAAGAAGAAATGGCGTCACTTCGCGTGGCCAGCTTCAAGCAGGAGATGGGGGTGGGCGACCGCTTGCTGCCTACGCCTGAGCGCGAGACCTTTACCTATGCGCCACGTGCGCCCGAGGGCAAAGTCGAGGCGCGGGTGATGTCGATCTATGAAGGCGTGGCGCTGGCCGGTCAGAACTCAGTGGTCACGCTCAACAAGGGCAAAGAGCACGGTATCGACCGCGGCCATGTGTTGGCCGTATGGCGCGCAGGCCCGGTGCTGCGCGACCGCACGCAAGGCGGATTTGGCGAGACGGTGAAGGTGCCTGACGAGCGCTACGGCTACCTGCTCGTGTTCCGCGTGTTCAACAAGGTGTCGTACGCCTTGGTGATGCAGGTGGAGAACACTGTGCAGATCGGCGACCGTGCGACGAACCCGTAATCTTGCCTCACAAGTATCCAAAGGCGCTGGCGTGATCCAGCGCCTTTTTGTTTTCCCCTTTCACTTGTACGATCAACCTCATGGCCGATTCATCAGAACCACTCGAAGAGGCCCGCGCCTGGCTGCGGCTGGTGTGCACTCCTGGCGTGAGCAGCGCGATGGCGCGCACGCTACTCGCGCAGATCGGCCTGCCGCAAGCAGTGCTGAGTGCGGGCCTGAGCACGCTTGGCAAGCTGGTGGGTAAAGACGTTGCGCTCAAGCTCACCAGCGAGCTGCAAGCCGAAGACCGGCAACGTATCGATGCCGCGCTGGCGTGGCTGGAGCTAGGAGCGGGCTTTTTGGTCACGCTGGCTGACTCCGACTACCCTAAACAGCTGCTCAATATCGCAGACCCGCCGGTGCTGCTGTATGCACGCGGCGACCGCGCATTGCTGGCGCGTGATGCAGTGGCCATCGTTGGCAGCCGTAACCCCACGCCGCAAGGCGAGCGCAACGCCGAAGACTTTGCACGCGCGCTGTCGCAAGCCGGGTTGGCAGTGGTGTCAGGCCTGGCGCTCGGTGTGGACGCGGCTGCGCACCGTGGTGGGCTGGCAGGCGAGGGCAGCACGATTGCTGTCATCGGTACGGGCATCGACCGCGTCTATCCGTCGCGCAACAAAGAGCTTGCGCACGACATTGCCGGGCGCGGGCTCATCTTGACTGAATATGCATTCGGCACACCGCCGCTCAAAGAAAACTTCCCGCGGCGTAACCGCATCATCAGCGGCCTGTCACACGGCGTGCTGGTGGTCGAGGCAGCAGTGCAAAGCGGCTCGCTCATCACGGCACGTATGGCTGGCGAGCAGGGCCGAGAAGTTCTGGCGATCCCCGGCTCCATCCACAGCCCGCAGTCGCGCGGCTGTCATGCGCTCATCAAGCAAGGCGCAAAGCTCGTGGAAAGCGCAGAGGACGTGCTGGAAGAGTTACGACTACAGGCGCGGCGCGCACGCGTGAGCGCCGACGATAGCCGTGACGAACAGGAGGCAGATCACCCAGTGCCCACCAGCCCGTTTGGCAAGCTGCTGGCCGCGATGGGCTACGAGCCCATCGACATGGACGAGCTCTGCCGACGTACCGGCGAGGATGCTGCAACCTTGTCCGCACAACTACTGGAGCTTGAGTTGGAGGGCCGTGTGGGCCGCTTATCCGGTGGTAGGTTTCAGCGCATCGAAAGAGCCTGAGCATGCACGAGCAAGAGCGTGGGCGTTGAGTTTGTCAAAGCGCGGCGCTAATCCAGCACAGCACTACAATTCTCGCATGATCGATGTGTTGATGTATCTGTACGAGAACTACTGGCGGCCCGACGCCTGCCCCGAGCCGGAGCAGTTGTCGCGCAAATTGAGTGCAGTGGGTTTTGAGCGCGACGAAATTGACGACGCCTTGTCGTGGCTTCGCGGCCTGGCGGCGGCCAACAACAGCGCGTCCGCGCAAGCGGGCAGCAGCGCAGGTGTGCGCGTGTACACGCAGGCCGAAGAGGCTGCGCTTGGCGTGGAGGGCATCAACCTGCTCACCTCGTTGCAGGCGCAGGGCAAGATTTCAATCCATGTGCGCGAGCTGATCATCGAGCGCGCGCTGAGCTGCGGCCAGCAACCGATGGATGCTGACGATTTGCGTGTCATGCTGCTCATCGTGTTCTGGTGCCTCGACCAGGATCCCGACCCGCTACTGCTGGATGATTTGTACGACGATCCTGATTCGCCGCGTACCTACCACTGACCTCCGGATTCACTATTGGCCGATACTGCATTTACTATATGTAAATCACTGCTATATTAATAGCAGATATGGTATTATACATTTAGCAGTATTAGCTATTAACCCCGCTCTTGCCATATAGCTTCAACCGCTGCGCCAGCTTTCCACCACCTCTTTGGTTGCTTCATCGGCGGCAAACATGTGCTCTACGCGCAGAGAAGCAGCTGTAATGTCTTGCGGCGTGCCAAAGGTCGTGAGCATTGAGAAGAAGCGCAACTCGCCGCGCGGTCTCGAACGCTCGACCAAGTCGCCGTCGAGCTCGCGACCGAGGTCGGTCGCAGATCGACTGTCGGGTTCGCGCTCTTCGCCGTCGGCAGTGTGTTGGTCGGCCTCGCCATCGCGTACTTCGCGGTCGGCCGGAAGCCCGATTCCCCGGTAGGTCCCCCCGACCCGGTCGAGAG
>CAYSMM010000168.1:0-5673 GCA_964432095.1 uncultured Burkholderiaceae bacterium
AGGCATAGGCTGGAATGTGTTGCAGTCATTACAGCGTGTCGGCCTGGGCTTCGGCTTGGCCGCACTGGTGGGCATTCCACTAGGCTTCATCATCGGCCGCTTCACGTTTGTCAACCGCATGTTCGGGCCCATCATCAGCCTGCTGCGGCCGGTATCGCCGCTGGCCTGGCTGCCCATCGGCCTGCTGGTGTTCAGGTCCGCCAACCCGGCAGCCATCTGGACGATTTTCATCTGCAGCATCTGGCCCATGATCATCAACACCGCAGTGGGTGTGCAACGCGTACCGCAAGACTACTTGAACGTCGCACGTGTGTTGAGTCTGTCGGAGTGGAAGGTCATGACGCGCATTCTGCTGCCGGCCGTGCTGCCCTACATGCTCACGGGGGTGCGCCTCGCGATCGGTACGGCATGGCTGGTCATCGTGGCTGCGGAGATGCTGACGGGTGGCGTGGGCATCGGCTTTTGGGTCTGGGACGAGTGGAACAACCTGAATGTGAAAAACATCATCATCGCCATCTTCGTGATCGGCTTCGTCGGACTGGTACTAGAGGGCTTGCTGCTCAGCATCGCCAAGGCTTTCACCTACGAAGACATCAAGCTGTAGGAGCGCCGCATGAGCTACATCGACATCAAGCAAGTTGAGATGCGCTTTACCACCCGTAAGGGGCCGTTTCATGCGCTGCGCAACATTAACTTGCAAGTGAGTAAGGGTGAGTTCATCACCCTGATCGGCCACTCGGGTTGCGGCAAGAGTACGCTACTGAATTTGATTGCCGGCCTGCTCAAACCCAGCTCGGGCTGGCTGCAGTGCGACAACCGCGAGATCACTGCGCCCGGCCCCGACCGTGGTGTGGTGTTTCAGAACCACTCGCTGTTGCCCTGGTTGACGTGCTTCGACAATGTTCACCTTGCGGTTCAGCGTGTTTTCGGCACGGGCGAACGTGCTGAACCCAAAGCCCTGCTCAAGCAGCGTACGCACGATGCGCTTTCGCTGGTAGGGCTCAGCCATGCCGAAGCCAAGCGTCCGCATGAAATCTCTGGCGGCATGAAGCAACGCGTGGGTATCGCACGGGCTTTGGCGATGCAGCCCAAGGTGCTGCTGATGGACGAACCGTTCGGTGCGCTGGACGCGCTTACGCGCGCTCATCTGCAAGACGAATTACTCAAGATCGTAGCCACGACGCACAGCACAGTGGTGATGGTGACGCATGATGTGGATGAAGCCGTATTGCTGTCAGACCGCATCGTGATGATGACCAATGGCCCGGCTGCAACGATCGGTGACATCGTGACCGTGAACTTGCCACGTCCGCGCGACCGTGTGGATCTGGCGGAGAACGCTGAATACCTGCACGCACGCAAAGCGGTCATCGACTTTCTGTACACGCGGCAAAAGCGTCCTGAACCCCTAGCGGCTTGACAGAGGTACCCATGCAAAAGCAAAAACTCGTGATGGTGGGTAACGGCATGGCCGGCGTGCGCACGCTGGAAGAGTTACTCAAGCTCTCGCCGGATCTTTATGACATCACTGTATTCGGTGCTGAGCCGCACCCCAATTACAACCGCATTCTGCTGTCACCGGTGCTCGCGGGCGAACAGACGATCAACGATATCGTGCTCAACCCTTATGAGTGGTACGCAGAAAACCGCATTACGCTGCACACCGGTAAAACCATTGTGCAGCTCGATCGCGTGAAACGGAGTGTGGTGGCTGATGATGGAACCAGCGCTCAATACGACCGGCTACTGCTGGCCACCGGCAGCACACCTTTCATGCTGCCGGTGCCGGGCGCCGATCTGCCAGGGGTCATCAGTTATCGCGACATCAAGGATACGCACGCGATGATCGACGCCGCCGCGCAGTACAAGCGCGCCGTGGTGATTGGAGGTGGCCTGCTCGGACTGGAGGCCGCCAACGGCTTGAAGCTGCGCGGCATGGATGTGACCGTGGTGCATGTCATGCCGTGGCTGATGGAGCGGCAACTCGACGAGACCTCGGGCAAACTGCTGCAAAAGAGTCTAGAGGAGCGGGGCATTCACTTTGCCATGCAGGCGCAAACTGCTGCGCTGACAGCCGGCGAATCCGGCCGGTTGGGCGCGGTGCACTTCAAGGACGGCAGCAGCATTGACGCCGACCTGGTGGTGATGGCTGTAGGCATTCGCCCAAACACTCAACTTGCCGAGAGCGCGGGGCTGCACTGCAACCGCGGCATTGTGGTGCACGATACGATGCAAACCGTCACTGACCCACGCATCTATGCGGTCGGTGAGTGTGTGAGTCATCGCGGTGTGGCCTACGGGCTTGTGGCGCCGCTGTTCGAGCAGGCCAAGGTTGCCGCCAATCAACTGGCGCAAATGGGCATTGGCCGCTACAGCGGCAGCATCACCTCGACCAAGCTCAAGGTGACGGGCATCGATCTGTTTTCTGCGGGTAACTTTCAGGGCGGCGATGAGACCGAGGAGATCGTGATGAGCGATCCCTACGCGCCCAATGGTGGTGTGTATAAAAAGCTCGTCATCAAGGACGATCAGCTCATCGGCGCCTGCCTGTACGGCGACACCGTGGATGGCGGCTGGTACTTCAAACTCATGCGCGAGGGCCGCAATATAAGCGACATTCGCGACAAGCTGATGTTTGGCGAATCCAACATCGGCGACGTAGGCCATGAAGGGCACAATAAGGCCGTGTCTATGCCCGACAGCGCAGAGGTGTGCGGCTGTAACGGCGTGAACAAGGGAACGATTTGCAAGGCCATCAAGGACAAGGGGCTGTTCACGCTGGACGAGGTGCGCAAACACACCAAAGCCTCATCGTCTTGCGGCTCATGCACCGGCTTGGTAGAGCAGATTCTGATGTTCACGGCCGGGGGCAACTACTCTGCAGCCCCGAGCAAAAAGCCGATATGCGGCTGCACCGACCATACGCACCAGGAAATCCGAGACGCGATTCGTACTAATAAGCTATTGAGCATCGACCATGTGATGCGGCTCATGGAATGGCACACACCCAACGGCTGCGCCACTTGCAGGCCGGCACTGAACTACTACCTCATCAGCACCTGGCCCAAGGAGGCGCGCGACGATCCGCAATCGCGCTACATCAACGAACGAGCTCATGCCAACATTCAGAAAGACGGCACATTCAGCGTGATCCCGCGCATGTGGGGCGGCGAGACGAACGCCAGTGAACTGCGACGAATCGCCGACGTGGTGGACAAGTATCAGATCCCCACCGTCAAAGTGACGGGCGGACAGCGCATTGATTTGCTCGGCGTAAAAAAGGAGCAGCTGCAAGCCGTGTGGCAAGACCTCGGCATGCCCTCGGGCCATGCTTATGCCAAGGCACTGCGCACGGTGAAGACCTGTGTGGGCAAGGAATGGTGCCGTTTCGGCACACAAGACAGCACGCAAATGGGCAAGGATCTCGAGCGGGCGCTGTGGCGCATGTACGCGCCGCATAAGGTTAAGCTCGCAGTGAGTGGCTGCCCGCGCAACTGCGCCGAAGCCGGCATCAAGGACGTGGGCGTGATCGGCGTCGACAGCGGCTGGGAGATTTACATCGCAGGCAATGGCGGCATCAAAACCGAGGTCGCGCAGTTCCTGTGCAAACTCAAAACGTCTGAAGAGGTGCTGGAGTACGCAGGGGCGTTTTTGCAGCTGTACCGCGAGGAAGGATGGTATCTCGAACGTACGGTGCACTATGTGGGCCGCGTCGGGCTAGACCATGTGAAGCAAAGGATTCTGGACGACGCAGCGGGACGCAAAGCGCTGTGGGAGCGGCTGCAGTTCTCGCTCGACGGCGAGCCCGACCCGTGGCACGAACCCGCATCGGCTGCAGTAGATACGCGACAGTTCACTCCGCTCACGTTGACGGTGTAAGGATTCATCCATGACAACGCCGCAGTGGCTTGAGGTTTGCGCAGTCGATGACATCCCCATGCTGGGTAGCCGCGTGGTGCGCCGCGCTCAGGGCGCTGATGTGGCCCTGTTTCGCAACGCCGACAACGAGGTATTTGCGCTGCTCGACCGATGCCCGCACAAAGGCGGCGCGCTGTCGCAAGGCATTGTGTTTGGTCGCAGCGTGGCCTGTCCGCTGCACAACTGGAATATTCAGCTGGACTGCGGCGAGGCTGTCGCGCCCGACCATGGATGCACGCCCAGCTTTGCGGTGCGCGTGCATGAAGGCCGAGTGTTTCTGGACTCCAGCGAGCTTGCCACCATCGGGCTAGCCCTTGCACCGCCCGCCTGGCCGCAACGTATCCGGCTTGCGACGTAAAGGTGATGATCGACTCGATTCCTACATACTGCATTGTGTACTATGCTTTTACTGCAATGAATACAAACAGTAATTTATATATACAACAATAAGTACTAAAGCAATAGGCCCATCATGCTCGCGGCTAGCAAGTTCACCCCATCCACTTGCCCATACTGCGGTGTGGGTTGCGGGGTGGTGATCGAGTCGCAGGGCCATCAGATCGTGGGCGTCAAGGGCGACGCCGATCACCCGGCGAACCACGGCCGCTTGTGTACCAAGGGCAGCACCCTGCACCTGACGGCACAACCCATGCAGATGCAAGTGCGGCTGCTGCACCCACAATTGCGCATAGCCAAAGGTGATGCACTGCGTAAGGCAAGCTGGAGCGAAGCGCTTGCGCTGATGGCGCACAGATTTGCGCGTACGATTCGTGAGTATGGGCCCAACAGCGTGGGCTTTTACATCAGCGGCCAGCTGTTGACCGAAGACTATTACGTATTCAACAAGCTGGCTAAGGGATTGATCGGCACCAACAATATCGACACGAATTCGCGACTGTGTATGAGTAGCGCAGTGGCGGGCTACAAGCAGTCGCTGGGGGCCGATGCGCCGCCGAGTTGCTACGACGACATCGGTCTGGCGCAATGTTTGTTCATCGCGGGCAGCAACATGGCGATTACACACCCGGTGCTGTTTCGCCGCGTTGAAGAAGCCCGGCAGGCCAACCCCATGCTGCGTGTCATAGTGGTGGATCCGCGTCGCACCGAGACGGCCGAAGCCGCCGACTTGCATTTACAGATTCAGCCCGGCACAGACGTGGCGCTGTTCAATGGCATGTTGCACATCATGCTGTGGGAGGGCTGGATCGACCGTGCATTCATCGAGCAGCACACCACTGGTTTTGATGCGCTGCGCTCGCTGGTGCGCAGCTATACCGCCGAGCATGTATCGCAGTTGTGCGGCATCACGCCGGCAGCGCTGGCAGAGGCTGCACGAATGTTTGCGTACAGCAGCGCGACACTGTCGCTGTATTGCCAGGGCTTGAATCAGAGCACCAGCGGCACGGCAAAAAATACGGCGCTCATCAATCTGCATCTGGCTTGCGGGCAGATCGGCAAGCCAGGGGCCGGGCCGTTTTCACTCACGGGACAGCCCAATGCAATGGGTGGCCGCGAGGTTGGCGGCATGGCCAACCTGCTGTCAGCACACCGCGACCTTGGCAATGCCGCCCATCGCGACGAGGTCGCACGGCTGTGGGGCGTAACCAATGTGCCAGCCACGCCGGGCAAGACGGCGATCGAGATGTTCGAGGCTGCTGCGCGGGGCGAGATCCATGCACTGTGGATTGCGTGCACCAACCCGGCGCAAAGCCTGCCTGATCAACGCCTGGTGCGCACCGCGCTTGAGCGCTGCGA
>CAYSMM010000169.1:0-5574 GCA_964432095.1 uncultured Burkholderiaceae bacterium
TACGCCCGCTGCAGCGTGCACGTCGCACGCCAGCACAAACCGTGTGTCAAGCTGCTCTGAGCGCAGCATGTAAAGCTCCAGCACGTCTTTCAGGCTTGAAAGGCTTTGGCCATCCTCGCCACGCAAAGGCACCACGCCTTGATATGCCTGCTGGCCTTTGGATTTGTCCAGCGGGTCGAGTGTGATGACGCATCGCGGTGCGTGCCTGCTACGCGCTGCGCCGCCAATCGGTCTGCTGAGCATGGTCTCCAGGTTGCCAGCTTCAAACGGCTCGTGCCACTTGGCTGTGGCGCGCAAGCCCATGCCGGGCTGACACTCGGCCACCGCCATGCTGAGTGCGCCCTCGCCCATCATCTGCAGCACGAGCGATCCGTCGAACTTGATAGTTGAGGCCATCAAGCTCACACCGGCTAGCATTTCACCCAGCAATTGCTGCAAACTCGGAGGGTAAGCGCGTCGGGCCTGAACCTCGTGCCAGCTTGAAGCAAGCCGCACCACAGCGCCGCGCACGGCACCATCGCCCAGCACGAAGGCGTGTAATTCGTCTGCAGACACCAGGTTCAACATTCAGTCGATTCGCTTGAGATCAGCCTTGAAGCGGCGTGCATTATCCATGTAATGCGCTGCACCCGCCTGCATACGCACCACCTCGTCTTGCGTAAAGGTGCGCACGACTTTGGCCGGAGCACCCACGATGAGGCAGTTGTCAGGAAACTCCTTTCCCTCGGTCACGAGCGCGCCCGCGCCCACCAGGCAGTTCTTGCCGATCTTCGCCCCATTGAGCACCACGGCTTGAATACCGATGAGCGAACCGTCGCCAATCGTGCAGCCGTGCACCATGGCCTGATGGCCAATCGTCACATTCGCCCCAACCACGAGCGGCATGCCCAGGTCAGCATGCAGCACCGCACCGTCTTGCACATTGCTGCCGCGTCCAAGGCTGATATTCTCCACGTCGCCGCGCACCACCGCGCCGAACCACACACTTGTGTCCTCTGCCAGTGTTACGCTACCCATTACTTGCGCTGTCTCGGCGACGAATGCGCTCGTGTGTACATTGGGCACACGGTCGCCCAGTCGATAGATTGCCATCTGTCATCCAATCTAAGTTTGTTGCTGCTTAGCCAAGTGAGTTATTGTGATAACCGATGAACGATTGTAGTGCCCCGATCGGCTTGCGCCGTGCTGCGCTTGACTGCCTGCTGCTGCGAGACGCTGCGCGCAAGGCCAAAGCAACGCGCTGCCTAGCTGATCAAGCCCACTTACCGGTTGACTCAAGCATGCCTGTCACACTGCAGGCTGATGAGTTGATGAGCCTCCCCGGCCGGCCAAGCAAGCCAGCGCTGGTGCCGCCGCAAGCCGTGCCGCAGCGCAACCCACATACCCCTGAAGGGCGTGCAGCGTTGTTGCATTCGATTGCGCATATCGAATTCAATGCCATCAACCTGGCGCTCGACGCTGTCTGGCGCTTCAGCAACATGCCGCAGGGGTTTTATACCGACTGGTTACGTGTGGCCGCCGAAGAAGCGCTGCACTTCAACTTATTGAGTACGCACCTGCAAAGCCTGGGCTTCAACTATGGTGACTTCACCGCACACAACGGCTTGTGGGAGATGGCTGACAAGACTGCGCATGATGTGCTGGCCCGCATGGCACTGGTGCCACGCCTGCTTGAGGCGCGGGGCCTGGATGCATCGCCAATCGTGCGCAGGAAGTTTGAAGCTGCAGGCGACACGCGCGCCTGTGAGATTCTCGACATCATCCTGCGCGATGAAGTGGGACACGTGGCCATCGGCAACCGCTGGTTCCGCTATTGCTGCGAACAGGCTGGCACCGAGCCCGTCAGCACCTTCGAGCACCTGCTGGCTGAATATGGCGCGCCTGCACCCAAGCCTCCGTTCAACCTGGAGGCTCGCAGGCTTGCGGGCTTTGATGAGGCAGAGTTACGCTGGCTGCAGGCTTGATCTGACTTGATCAGGGCTGAACTTGATGGTCTAAACCGATTGCTCGCCCTCGCCCACCGGCTCGTCAGTCGTCGATATCCGACTGTTGTTCCAGCCGTTGTTGTTGTCGAAGTGCACCCAGATGGGCTTTTCATTACGCAGCATATCCACAATGTGCTCAAACTGACTGCGGTGGTAGTACAAGGAAAATGAAGTGGCCGAGTGTTGTACGGCCTGTGGCAGCGCGGTGTTCTCCTCTTGGATGAACCAAACGCCCACGTTCTCGCCGCTCACTCCGCGTATGTTGAGATTGGTTTTACTAGTGCCGCCATTGCGCGACGACCAGTGATAAAAGTTGTAGCTGGCGACTTGAAAAGACACTTGTGCCATGGCGACCTCCACTGTATGTTGATACGATCACAGCAGTGTGATTAGCCGCCGCTAAATCTTCCATCCCCCAATCGGGTGACAACTCGGAGCACATATACTTATGCATCTATATTCATGTTAACGCTTTATTGATTTGCATAAAACGCTGTATACTTAATCTAGTATGCAATAATCACGCTCGCGGATGATGCTGTGCATGCAGTGCGCGCAGCCGCTCACGCGCCACGTGTGTATAAATCTGCGTGGTTGAAATGTCGGCATGGCCCAGCAGCAGTTGCACCACGCGCAAGTCGGCGCCGTGGTTGAGCAGATGCGTGGCAAATGCATGGCGCAGCGTGTGCGGCGACAGCGGGGCCGTGACACCGGCCTTTACCGCATAGTGCTTGATGAGCTTCCAGAACATCTGTCGTGTCATACCCTCGCCCAGCTTGGTGACGAACAGTGCGTCACAGCGGCGCGCATTGAGCAGCACGGGCCGCGCCTCGGTGAGATAGCGATTCAGCCAGTCTCGCGCCTGCTCGCCAAACGGCACTAACCGTTCCTTGCTGCCTTTGCCCAGAACGCGTAACACCCCTTCGTTGAGATTGACCCGCACGGTTTGCATTTCTACCAACTCGCTCACGCGTAAGCCGCTGCCGTACATGAGTTCTATCATGGCTTTATCCCGCAAGCCCTGGGCAGTGGCGATGTCGGGAGCAGCTATCAGTGCCTCGACCTGAGCCTCGCTTATCACCTTGGGCAAACGTGGCGGGCGCTTGGCCGGCGTCAGATTTCGTGTTGCGTCTTCATGGACGATGCGCTCTTGCATGGCCCAGCGGAAAAAGCGCCGGAATGTGGAGAGCCTACGGTTGGCGGTGCTGGGTTTACTTTGAGAAAAGTTCGCTGCAAAGTACGCGCCGAGCTGCGCTGCAGTGCATGACTGCAGCGCAGCACCCGTCGCTACTAGCGAAGCAGCCAGCGCAGTGAGGTCACGCCGGTATGCGTCAAGCGAGTTTTGCGCCAGGCCCTCCTGTAGCCAAAGTGATTCGCAAAAACGCTGTATCAGCTCGATGTCGTCTGCGCTGGCTTTAGCGGGCTCGCTCATGCGCGCAAGTCTATCGGGAGCCTCGCACTGACACTAGTCGAGCTTCAGATTCTGCTGTGCCACTACCTTTTTGTACACATCAAACTCGGCGGCGATTTGCTGTGCAAACTGCTCAGGCGTATTGCCGATGAGAATCGAGCCAGTGTCTTCGATGCGCTTCTTGACCGCCGGGTCTTGCATGGCGGTGCGCACTGCGGCGTTGACCTTATCGACCACCTCTTTGGGTAAACCAGCCGGGCCGAGCACACCGTAATAGGCCATACGGTTGACGGGCTCCAGGCTCATCTCTTTGAAAGTGGGCACATTGGGCATTTGCGCCAGGCGCTGCGGGGCCGCGACGATCAATGGCACCAGGCTGCCCGCTTTGATGTGTGGCAACGCGGAAGGCACGTTGTCAAAAATGATGGGGACCTGGCCGCCCACCACGTCGTTGAGCGCAGGGCCCGCGCCGCGATACGGAATGTGCGTCATGAACGTACCCGTCAGGTTCTTGAACAGCTCGGTTTGCAGATGGCCTATGCCGCCGGTGCCCGAGCTTGCATAGGAGTGCCGCCCCGGGTTTGCCTTGAGCGTAGCGATGAAGGTCTTGTAATCCTTGGCTGGAAAGCTGGGGTGCACCGCAATCACATTCGGCGTGGCTGCAATGTTGATGATGGGCGTGAAATCTCTGGTCGGGTCGTAGCCCACCTTGGTGTTGATCGCAGGGTTGGCAGCCGTCGTGGACACGGTGGCCATGCCGAGCACGTAGCCGTCTTTCGGTGCGCGAATCACCTCGAGTGCGCCCACCGAGCCGCCTCCGCCGGCCTTGTTCTCCACCACCACGGGCTGGCCGAGCGCCTTGCCGAGTGCGTCTGAAATTGCACGCGCAACAATGTCGGTGGTGCCGCCCGGCGCAAAGGGAACCACCAGCCGTACCGGCTTGTTGGGATAGCTTTGAGCAAATGCCGCGGTGGCTGTCATTGCCAATGCCACGACCGCTGTCTTGATGGGAGTGGAGAGTTTCACGTTTGTCTGCCTCTTTTAGGTTGTCAAGGTTGCTGGAGGTTGCAGAATGAATATTACCCGGTGCTATGCACCAAGCAAGCCAGCCTTCATCTTCTTGTCCACCGGCCGCTCGCCGATGAAGATTTTCATTACTGCGGCATAAAAGTCATCGCCTGGCACAGGTTTGCCGCGTACCTGACCGTTGACGGTCATCACCAGCCCGCGGCCCGGAAGAAAATCCAGGTTCACCACGTCACCGGCTTTGACTGCGCCCAATGCCTTGATCGCGTCGTCAAATACGTCCATGCGCGGCCCGAAGGCCTTCATCTGCGCCTCGCTGTGGTTCTTGCGAAAGCCGCTGTACAGCGCCTTGACGAACACCTCACTGTCGGCCTCGCGCAGCATGTGCATGCTGATGCGCTTTGCGCCTTTGGCGTTGATGAGCTGCGCAGCATCACGCGACGGCTTGGTGACGTACAGCCCTGCCACATATCCTTTGAGCCATGCAACCGCACGAACACCCGTCCCGTTGAGTTTGAGCGGCTGGCCGTCAAGTGTGACGCTCTCGGCCAGTGTGACGCCCTCCACCGTGCGGCCTGCAGACGCCGTTGCCAGGCCAGCCGATGCAGACACGGCTGCCGAAGGTGCCACACTTGCCTGCGCACGTACGGGCATACTCAATGCAAAAAAACCGGCATAGAGCAGGGCCGCCACGGCAACCCGGCCAGCGCACATCGTAAGTGCAATCAGGCTGTGACAGTGAAGCATCTGGGCATTTTGATGCATGATGATCTCCTTGGTATCTTCTTGCGTAACGCATGGCACGTCACCTGCGTGTAATACCTAAGGGAAATCCGTAACCGGCCTACACCACTCAAACAAGTGCTTTCATCTTTTATTAACACCGCCGCGCTGCTGGCGCCCGACTTTTGCCTGGTCGCGCTGGGTTATCTGCTGATGCGTTACAGCCCGTTCAAGCGTGATGCCTGGACGGTGATCGAGCAACTGGTTTATTACGTGCTTTTTCCCGTGCTGCTGTTCAATGCGGTGAGCAAGGCCAATCTTGCCTTTGCCAGCACGGCGGGCTTCTTGCTGTCGGGTCTGGCGCTCGCGGCGTTTGCCATTTCGGCGGGTTACAGCGTCCGCTGGTTGCTCAAGCCGGACGCAAGCCTT
>CAYSMM010000170.1:0-5545 GCA_964432095.1 uncultured Burkholderiaceae bacterium
CACGTCCTCGCGTGCCACTTCGGCCATGTCGCAGTTGGGCGCCATTTGATAGTCGAGCCGCCATACGTCGTCGGCCATCAGGTGCTGCCACACCGCACGGTTTTCGTTGAACGGCGCCTCTATCCAGGTGTGGCGCTCAAGCGGCGGGTGATGCTTGAATCGCACGTCGGCAATGCACCAGCGGTCGTCGCCTTTTTTGCCATGCAAGGGCATGTCAAGCCAGCGGCGAAACGGGCTGTGCACGCCGGTCGCGTCGATCACATGCGTGGCCTCGATCCGGTAGCTGCCCTCCGGTGTTTCGACGGTGAGTGTGGCGAAAGCCTGGTTTTGCTCAAACGCCACCACGCGGTTTTTCCAGCGCAAATCGGCATAGCCCAGCTCGTAAATGCTGTCGACCAGGAAGCCCTCGATGTAGAACTGCTGGATGTTGATGAACGCAGGCTGTGTGCTCAGGTTGTGCGTTTGCTGCTGCTTCAAGTCGAATGAGTACACCTCGTCTGCGCCGGCGAATGTACGACCCACGCTCCATTGCACGCCTTTGGCTTTGATGCGGTTGTAGATGCCCAGGCGCTTGTAGATCTCAAGCGACTTTTGCGCGTAGCAAATGCCGCGCGATGACGCGCCGCGCACCCCCACGGTGTTGTCTTCGTCCAGCAGCACGCAGGGCACATTGAACTGCGCCAGCGCGCAGGCCAGCGTCAGGCCGCTGATACCGCCGCCGACGATGACCACCTCATGACGCACGGCTTGGCCGCTCTTTAACTCCGGCGGCGGGCTGAAGTCGTATTCCGGTAGCTCATAGCCACTGCCGGCCGAAGGGTTGAACGCAGTTGCAGGACGATACATACTCTATACACTATAAAAGCTTTACTGGTTTATGGAAAACCAGTGAATGGCACATAGTTAAAGCAGTATATAGACAAGCTGACTCATCGCAAGTCTTATGGTTTGGGTACGAACTCCGGCCGGTCGTTTTGCTGAGGCTTTGCCGTGGTGTTACCTTTGCCTTGCGCACGTTCGGCGCGCCACTCGGCCTTGCGTTTGTTCCACGCGGCCAGTTGCGTGTGCGCGTGCTTGCTTTGCTCCAGCATCTCAAGCTCGCTGGCCAGTTGTGCGCACAGCTCCAGACGAATGCCGTTGGGGTCGAAAAAATAAATACTCTTGAAAATATGGTGATCCGTCACGCCCAGCACCTCGATGTTGTGCTGCTGCAGCCGTGCCTTGATGCGCTCGAGCTCGGCCTCGGTGTCAACGCGTAACGCCAGATGGTTCACCCAGGCGGGCGTGTTGGGTGAAGGTTCGCTATTGTGGTCGTCGCCCAAATCAAAAAATGCGACGAAGGATCCGTCGGTGAGGCGAAAGAAAATATGCGTGTAAGGGCAGTACTCGCCGGTGGAGGGCACGTAGTCGCTCTGAATGATGTGGTACAGCGGCAAACCGAGAATGTCCTCGTAGAAATGCCGCGTTTCCTCGGCATCCCTGCAGCGATAGGCAAAGTGATGCAGCCCACGCACCGGCACTGTGCCGGCAGGGGTCTGGGTTGCAGCCGCCAGTGCGCTCGCGGCGGGCATGGCTTGAATGTTCACAATCGACATACCGGGCTCCTTGTGGAATGCGGCTTTGCCAGGCCACACCTTGCGCTGCGTTTTGCTGCGCGCAGGAAAGCCGGTGAGCAGGGCCGGATTCTCATATGACGAATGACAGCTTTTTGAAAGTGTGAATGAGCTGCCAGTTCATGACATGAGTGAATTATGCGCCTGCGTGACCACGGCTTGCGGCACAGCGCACAGGGCCTTGATCCGCATCAAGCCAATGAAGACGCGAGCTTAGTTGAGAAGTGTTATCAATTATTGATTTTGAATAGCCTGACGCAATCGGTGAGATTGGAAGGTTTCATTAGACGTGCAATGAGTCCGCGCATAAAGTAACTAATAAGCAGGGGGTGATCATGCGCACAGCTTGATCGGCACTTTGCTTGCACTTTCGAAAGTACCTGCAGACATTTTTACAAGGAGACCACGATGCCTCAACTCAAAGGTTCGAAAACCGAAGAGAACCTCAAGGCCGCATTCGCCGGCGAATCGCAAGCCAACCGCCGCTATTTGTATTTCGCAAACAAGGCCGATGTGGAAGGTCAAAACGATGTAGCAGCGCTGTTCCGCTCCACCGCCGAAGGTGAAACCGGCCATGCGCATGGCCACCTCGAGTGGCTCGAGCAATGCGGTGATCCCGCAACCGGCTTGCCAATCGGCGGCACGCGCGACAATCTCAAGGCTGCAGTTGCCGGTGAGACGCACGAGTACACCGACATGTACCCCGGCATGGCCAAGACCGCACGCGATGAGGGCTTCGACGAAGTGGCCGACTGGTTCGAGACGTTGGCCAAGGCCGAGCGTTCGCACGCCAATCGGTATGCCAAAGCACTGGCTGATCTCGTCGACTAAGTAAACGCTGATTAAGCGGTTGTGCGGGTGCTATGCATCGTCACAGCCCATTCGGAATCCTCACTTACTCACATGTAAGCTCCGGTTCCTCATGGGCCCCGTTCCTTGCCTTTCACCCGCTCGCCAAGCTTACTCAGCATTTACTTTGCTTGCTTGCGCCACTGTCGCGTAAAGCGGCTCGCGAAGCTACTTCAAGCTTTTCCCGGTACTTGCTTTTGACGTACCAGTTTTTTGGCATCGAGACGCCAAGACCTTTGCGGCTTGACCGTGTCGGTTCTCCATACATTCCCACTAGGTGATACATGCCCCCAAGAGAAGGCTCACTCGAAGCGCCCACACGCCACGCAATCGACTGGAAGAACCCTGAGTTCTACGATGAAGAAGCTTGCGTCAAGGAGATGGAGCGCATCTTCGATATCTGCCATGGATGTCGCCGCTGCGTCAGCCTGTGCGGCTCGTTTCCCACGTTGTTTGATCTGGTCGATGAGGGCAAGACGGGTGAGCTGGATGGTGTGGATAAAAAAGATTTCTGGAAAGTTGTCGATCAGTGCTACCTGTGCGACTTGTGCTACCTCACCAAATGCCCCTACGTGCCGCCGCATGAGTGGAATCTGGATTTTCCGCACACCATGCTGCGCGCCAAGGCCATCAAGTTCAAAAAGGGTGAAGTCGCTGCGTCCGAAAAATTTTTGGCGTCTACCGATGTGCACGGCAAGTTTGCGGGCATCCCTATCGTTGTGCAGGCTGTCAATGCGGTCAACAAAGCGAAGGCGGCACGCAAGGTGATGGAGAACGTGCTGCAGGTCGATAAAGACGCCTGGATGCCCGAGCTGGCCACGCGCAAGTTTCGCTCGTCCGCCCCATCGGTCGCGCAGCAAAGCGCGGACTTTGAAGTAAAGAACGGCGAGCGTACGCCCGGTAAAGTCGCGATTTTTTCCACCTGCTACATCAACTACAACGAGCCGGGCATTGGCCATGATTTGCTCAAGGTGCTGGCGCACAATGAAGTGCCGCATGTCATCGTGAACAAAGAGAAGTGCTGCGGCATGCCCAAGCTGGAGCTGGGCGATCTAGACGCGGTGGAACAGAGCAAGAATGCCAACATTCCTGTGTTGATCGAGTATGCGCGACAAGGCTACGCAATTCTGAGCGCCGTGCCGTCTTGCACGCTCATGTTCAAGCAAGAGCTGCCCTTGATGTTCCCGAACGACGCCGACGTGCAGGCCGTGAAGGACGCGATGTGGGACCCGTTCGAATACCTCATGGCGCGCAGGCGCGATGGTTTGCTCAAGATCGAGTTTGCGCAGCCACTGGGCAATGTGTCGTACCACATCCCGTGCCACGGCCGGGTACAGAACATCGGCAAGAAGACTGAAGAAATGCTCAAGATGATTCCGGGCACCACCATCAACACGGTGGAGCGTTGCTCGGGCCATGCAGGCACATTCGGTGTCAAGAAGGCTTACCACGCCATGTCGATGAAGATCGGCAAGCCGGTATTCAAGGCCATGGCGCAAATGAAAGACGGCAGCCAGCCCGCCTACATCAGCTCGGACTGCCCGCTGGGTGGCCACCACATCGCACAGGGCTTTGAAGTCAACCAACTCGGTGCGCCGCAGCTACAGCATCCGCTGTCGCTCGTGCGTATGGCCTACGGACTAAAGTAATCACGATGAATACCATGCAAGTAACCGGACACATCACCCGCGACAGCCTCATGACGCTTGAGGCCTACAGCAAATGGCGCAAAGAGCACAAGGCGCAGTTGATCGAGCATCGCAGGCTGCGCACCGTGCAACTGGGAGAGCACATGACCGTGCAGTTTGAAAGCGAACTCACCATTCGCTATCAGATTCAGGAGATGCTGCGCATCGAGAAGATTTTTGAGGAAGAGGGCATAGAGTCCGAAATCGCCGCCTACGCGCCGCTAATGCCTGATGGCACGAACTGGAAGGCTACGCTGCTGTTGGAGTACCCAGACATCAACGAGCGCAAGCGCGAGCTGGCGCGGCTGATTGGTGTGGAAGACCGCATGTTCGTCGAGGTGGAAGGCCATGCGCGTTCCTACGCGATTGCCGACGAAGACCTAGACCGCGAAAACGACGAGAAAACATCGTCCGTACACTTCCTACGCTTCGAGTTCAACGATGCACAGCGTGCCGCCGTGCGTGCGGGAGCCAATGTCAAACTGGGCTGCGACCACACACACTACCCTGCGCATGTCAGCATTGCCGCAGAGACACTGGCGTCGCTTGCGGGTGATTTGAAGTAACGACCGCACTGCTTCGGGTTGCTGCGAACACGGAAATTTTTCAGCCATGCTTCTAGTAGCATCTGTACTGCATACAGTAAATTCATAAAAATGTTACCTGATGTGCAGTAAATGGCATACACTGCATTGAGTATCAAGCATATTTTCCATTAGTGCAAGGTAATACGCCGCCTGTGATTGCGCTACAGTGCGTGCATGGACGCCACACTGCGCCAGTACATCATCCGCTCGCCCAAGACAGAGCTGCACTTGCATATCGAGGGCACGCTGGAGCCCGAGATGATGTTTGCGCTGGCCAAGCGCAACGGCGTGAGCTTGCCGTACGCCAATGTTGACGCCGTACGTGCCGCTTACAACTTTATCGATCTGCAGTCGTTCCTCGATCTTTACTATGCCGGTGCTGCGGTGCTCATGACCGAGCAGGACTTCTACGATCTCACGCTTGCCTGGGCCAGGCGCGCAGTGGCCGATCAGGTGCGGCACGCCGAGATATTTTTAGACCCGCAAACCCAAAACGCCCGCGGTGTGACGATGGGTACGGTCGTCTGCGGCATTACGCGGGCGTTGCAAGATGCGCAAGCGCGCTGGGGGTTGTCGAGTGCGCTCATCCTGTGTTTTCTGCGGCATTTGAGCGAGAACGATGCCTACGCGACACTGGAGGCTGCCATGCCATACAGAGCGCATTTCATCGGCGTGGGGCTTGATTCGGGCGAGCGTGGCAACCCGCCCGAGAAGTTTGCGCGGGTATTTGCGCACTGCCGCGAGCTGGGTCTGCGCATTGTTGCGCACGCAGGTGAGGAGGGGCCGCCGGCTTATGTGCAAACCGCGC
>CAYSMM010000171.1:0-5535 GCA_964432095.1 uncultured Burkholderiaceae bacterium
GCGCAATACCTGCATCTATGCACCAATGAAACTATTCATGGTACGGAGTATATGCCAATAGCTGCTATGAGTGGTTGCAGTATGGTACCTATAGTGTCTGACGTATCATCGCATATCCTGTCGAGGCCCATGGATGTTTCGCGCTTCGGCTGCCTGTTCGGCGGTGCGCAAAAAAACATCGGTATGGCCGGGCTCACCATCGTGGTGGTGCGTAAAGACTTGCTTGGCCACGCACTGCCGGGCTGCCCGAGCGCGTTCAACTATCAACTCGTGGCTGACAATGGCTCCATGTACAACACACCGCCTACTTATGCCATCTACATCGCAGGGCTGGTGTTCAAGTGGTTGAAGGCGCAAGGAGGTGTGGCTGCCATCGAGCAGATGAACATCGCCAAGGCCAAGCTGCTGTACGACTTCATCGACAGCTCGGCGCTATACGAGAACCGCGTGGAAAAATCTGTGCGCTCGCGCATGAACGTGCCGTTTTTCTTGCGTGATGAGTCGCTAAACGCGCGCTTCCTCGAAGCCAGCAAGGCACAAGGGCTGCTTGCGCTCAAGGGCCACAAAAGCGTGGGCGGCATGCGCGCAAGCCTGTACAACGCCATGCCCTTAGCTGGCGTAGAAGCGCTGGTGAGCTTTATGCGGGAGTTTGAGCGCACTTCGTAGCTCCGCAAGTCAAGCGTGTTGCACTCTGTAAACTAGCGGTATGGATGTGCAAATCAAATCGCTTAGAGAAAAAATCGACGCCATCGACGCCGAGCTGCTGACGCTCATCAATCGCCGTGCTCAACTGGCCACCGAAGTGGGCCGCATCAAGCGCGAGCAAAGCGCGCCGGTGTACCGGCCTGACCGCGAGCAACAAGTCATCTCCAAACAACAAGCGGCCAATTCGGGGCCACTCAAGGCCGAGCACGTCGCGGTGATCTGGCGCGAAATCATGTCGGCCTGCCGCAGCCTGGAGGCGCCCGAGCGTGTAGCCTTTCTCGGGCCGCTGGGCACTTTCAGCGAGCAGGCGGCGGATACTTTTTTTGGCGCAAGCATCACCAAAGAGCCCTGCGCTACCATCGACGATATTTTTCGCACCGTGTCGGCCAAGGGTGCAGACTTCGGTGTAGTGCCGATCGAGAACTCCACCGAGGGTGCGATTGCGCGTACGCTTGATTTGATGCTTACCACCAACTTGCGCATGTGCGGTGAAGTGTCGCTGGACGTGCGCCACAACCTGCTGCGCAAAAAGCCCTCGCTCGAGGGCGTGCATGCGGTGTGCGCGCATCCGCAAGCGCTTGCACAGTGCCATGCCTGGTTGTCTGAGCACTTACCCGCTGCCGAGCGCCGCGCAGTGTCCAGCAACGCCGAGGGTGCGCGCATGGCCAGCCAGTCTGACACGCTCGCTGCAATTGCCAGCGAGCACGCAGCCGACCGGTATGGCCTGCAAATCGTGCATGCCAGCATTCAGGATGACCCGAGCAACCGCACGCGCTTTGGTGTGCTTGGGCATTGGCGGCCCAAGCCGAGCGGGCGTGACCGCACCAGCCTGGTACTAAGCGTGCCCAACAAGGCCGGCGCCGTGTTCGAGATGCTCAAACCCTTTGCCGCACACGGCGTGTCGATGAGCCGGTTCGAAAGCCGCCCAGCGCGCAGCGGTACCTGGGAATACTACTTCTACGTGGATATCGAAGGGCATGAGGACGATACCAAGGTTGCTGCAGCTCTGGCCGAACTCAAGCAACAATGCGCCTTCTTCAAGTGCCTGGGCTCTTACCCGGCTGCTTTAAATTAACTTCACTGTTATTCCCCATGAGCAACAGTAAGGACTTCCCTCAAACCGTATTTCAGGCCACACAGCCGATGACGCGTACGAACGCTCCGCGCTTCGGAGAGCTGGCGATTCTGGGCTGCGGCCTCATTGGTTGCTCGTTCGGCCTGGCCGCACGGCAAATGGGGCTGGTTAAGCATGTGGTGGGCTACAGCCGCTCGCCTTCCACGGTTGAGCGCGCGCGCAAGGTGGGCGCCATCAACACCGGCGCAAGCTCTGCGCTGCAGGCGGTGTCGGGCGCAGACCTGGTGCTGATCGCCGGGCCGGTATCGGCTACCGGGCCGTTACTCAAGAGTATCGAATCGCTGGTCAGCCCCAAGGCGCTGATCATGGATGTCGGCAGCACCAAGCGGGACATCTTTCGCATTGCGCAATCGGTGCCCGGCCTGTCCAAACAGTTTGTGCCCTGTCACCCGATCGCTGGCAAAGACGCGAGCGGGCCGGAGGCGGCCGACGCAAATCTGTTCTCGGGTAAGCACGTGGTGGTGTGCCCCTTGCCCGAGAACTCCGCCGAGACGCTGGACCGCGCTATGAGCGTGTGGGAAATGCTTGGCTGCGAAACCGTAGAGATGTCAGCCGAGGCGCACGACGCGTGCTTTGCTGCCGTCAGCCACTTGCCGCACGCACTGGCGTTTGCCTATATGAATGCCGTTGTGCGCCAACCCAATTCGGCACAGGCACTGGCATTGGCCGGCACGGGCTTTGGCGACTTCTCGCGAATTGCGGGCAGCGCCCCTGAGATGTGGCGCGACATACTGCTGGCCAACCGCGACGAGATTTTGCTGCAGCTGCAATTGTTCAAGCAAAACCTGGCGTCCATCGAGGCCGCGATTCAGGCCAGCGACGCAGTGGGTATGCTGGCGCTCATCGAGCGTGCATCGCAGGCCCGGCAGAAGTGGAACGCCGACCGCTTCTTCGACGTGGCGCAGCACAGCGACGAATAGCGACGAATGGCGACGAAAAGCATGGACATCCACGTGCCACAAACGGCCCCCAAAGAGCGTAAGGCACGCGAGGTGCTACTGATTCCGCCGCTTACACGCGCGCACGGCACCGTGCGACTGCCCGGCTCCAAGAGCATCTCCAACCGTGTATTGCTGCTGGCTGCATTGGCCGACGGCTTGACCGATATCTCTTACCTGCTGAAGTCAGACGACACTGACGTGATGCTGGCCGCGCTGCGTCAGTTGGGAGTGTCAGTCTGGCAGGACGGGCATGTGACCACGATGGACGGCTGCGCCTGTGAGTTCCCTGCGCATAGTGCCGAGCTGTTTTTGGGTAATGCCGGCACAGCCATCCGTCCGCTCACGGCAGCCCTTGCGCTGCATGGCGGCGACTATCGCGTGTACGGCGTGCCGCGCATGCACGAGCGGCCAATTGGCGATCTGGTCGATGCGCTTGTGGCGCTGGGATGCGACGTGCAGTACGAGGGCAAGCGCGGCTACCCGCCGTTGAGGATAGGCCAGCCCGCGCTGGTGCTGGACAAGCCGGTGCAGGTGCGCGGTGACGTGTCCAGCCAGTTCCTCACCTCCTTGTTACTCGCGCTGCCGCTGGCTGCTGTGCGGCTGCCGCACGATGTGCAAGTGCAAGTCATCTCCGAGCTGATCTCCAAGCCCTATGTGGAAATCACCCTCAACTTGATGGCGCGCTTCGGCGTCGAGGTGACGCGTGACGGCTGGAGTCGCTTCGTCATCCCCTCGGGCAGCACGTACCGCTCGCCCGGCAGCATCCTCGTCGAGGGCGACGCATCATCGGCCAGCTACTTCCTTGCCGCGGGCGCTCTTGGCGGCGGGCCAGTGCTGGTGCGCGGTGCAGGACGGCTAAGCATTCAGGGCGACGTGCATTTCGCCACCGTGCTGCAGCACATGGGCGCGCAGGTGAGTTGGGAAGACGACGCCATCACCGTTGCCGGCCTGCAACCAGGCGTGGATAAGCTGCGCGGCGGTACGATCGACTGCCTGGCGATTCCCGACGCGGCCATGACGCTCGCGGTGCTGGGCCTGTTTGCTGATTCACCGCTCACCCTCACCGGCATTGCGAGCTGGAAGGTCAAGGAGACTGACCGCATCGCTGCGATGCAAACCGAGCTGCGCAAACTCGGCGCCACCGTTGAATCGACCGGCGACAGCATCACCGTGCACCCCTGTGCGCGGTTTTGCGAGGCCGAGATCGAAACCTACGACGACCACCGCATGGCCATGTGCTTTTCTCTCGCAGCGTTTGGAGGGGCGGGCGTCGGCATCCTCGATCCCGGCTGCACCGCCAAGACATATCCCGAATACTTCATAGAGTTCATGCGAGTTACTGATCAATAGAAAACCAGTAAAGCACGTATAGACCATGCAGTATCAGGATCGTTCAGCCTCTAGTCATGTACCCGTCATCACTATCGACGGACCTACTGCAAGCGGCAAGGGCACACTTGCTTCGCTGGTGGCTGCGCGTCTGGGCTGGCACTACCTCGATTCCGGCGCGCTGTACCGGCTCGTGGCCTTGAGCGCGCTGGAGACGGCGGCCGATCTTGCCGACGAAGCTGCGCTCGCTCGGCTGGCTGCCGCGCTGCCTGTGGTATTTCAAGACGGCCGTTTGTGGCTCGCTGGCCGGGACGTGACCGAGCTGGTGCGGCAGGAGCACGTGGGCAATGCCGCATCGCGCTTAAGTGTGCACAGGGCTGTGCGCGCCGCGCTGGTCGAGCTGCAACATGGCTTTCGCCGACTGCCCGGCCTGGTGGCCGACGGTCGCGATATGGGCACGGTGATCTTCCCCGACGCCAGGCTGAAGGTGTTTCTCACCGCCAGCGCCCGCACGCGTGCCGAGCGGCGCTGTAAGCAGTTGATTGATAAGGGATTTTCTGCTAAACTAGAAGATCTTTTGCGGGATTTGGAAGAGCGCGACAAACGCGATGCCTCGCGTGTCAACGCGCCCACCCGGCCGGCGGAAGATGCGCTACTGCTCGACAACTCCGATTTGACGGTCGATGAAACCGTCAACTGGGTGATCGAGCAATGGCAAACGCGTAGCGCTGCGTGATTCGCGTCACTGTGCTCTGCGTGAGTTCAAAGGTCTCAGGCGTTCCCGCCTTGCCGCTAGGCAACACTCGACGCACTGAGGTTGATTAACCTAACCCGCGGTTTTTGCCGCAACACGGCCGGCCAACGCCGGCGAAACTGGAAACTAAATGTCCGCAGTTCCTGCAGTCCAAAGCGCAGGCGAATCCTTCGCCGCCCTGTTTGAAGAGTCATTGAAGCAGCGCGATCTGCGCTCCGGCCAGGTCATCACCGCCGAGGTAGTGGCCATCGACCCCAATTTCGTGGTGGTCAATGCCGGCTTGAAGTCCGAGGCCTATGTGCCGGTGGAAGAATTCTTGAACGATCAGGGCGAGCTCGAGGTTGCCGTGGGCGATTTCGTGTCGGTTGCGATCGACTCGTTTGAAAACGGCTATGGCGACACCATGCTGTCGCGCGATAAAGCCAAGCGTCTGGCCTCGTGGCTGAGCCTGGAAACCGCGCTGGAAAGCGGTGAGTTCGTCAGCGGTACCGTGACCGGCAAGGTCAAGGGCGGGTTGACGGTACTGGTCAATGGCATTCGTGCGTTCCTTCCGGGCTCGCTGCTCGACACCCGTCCCATCAAGGACATGAGCCCGTTCGAGGGCAAGACGATGGAATTCAAGGTCATCAAGCTCGACCGCAAGCGCAACAACGTGGTGCTGTCGCGCCGCG
>CAYSMM010000172.1:0-2941 GCA_964432095.1 uncultured Burkholderiaceae bacterium
AAGTGTTCGGCGACAAAGGCAAGCACGCCCGCAGTGCGTTTGGCGTGGCGCAGATTCCGCTAGGTGCATGTGTGGAGATCGAGATGATCGCAGAGGTACAGTAGCCGCTGCTGGCAAGCGTATCTCGTTACCCCAACTCGACCACCGTCACCGGAAGACTACGCAGCAAGACGCTGACGTAGCATCACAGACGTTGGCCGTGCAGTGCTGGCCTACGCTCCCGCCTTGCCGCGCTCCCTCAACTGCAAGTAAGCCGGTCGCTCGATGCAGGCCTTGAGCCAACGGTTGAGATGTGGCACATCGTCGCCCATCGCGCGGCCGATGCGCGCCCACACCAGCACTGCTGCCACAGTGATGTCAGCCACGGTGAAGCGGCCACCCGTGATCCACTCTTTGCCCTCAAGCTGAGCATTGAGCACCGCAAACGGCACTTGAAGACGTCGGGCGGCATCGTCGGCCAGCTGCGGGCGGCGTTGATCTTCAGGCATAGCCACGCGGTGCATGAGCACCGATAGCGCATCCTTTTCGCATTCGGTGACGGACCAGAACGTCCACTTCAAGATGTCGGCCTCTTCGGCGTCGGTTTGCGCGCTGAGTACACCGCCATATTTGCGCGCCAGGTACAGTGCGCAAGCCATGCTTTCCCACATGATGATGCCGTGATCGTCCACGACGGGAATATGCCCGTTGGGGTTGAGCGCCAGCATTTGCGGCGTGCGCGCCGCGCCCTTGATAAACGGCACCGGCACATGCTCATACGCAATGCCAGCCTCCTCCGCCACCCACAGCGGGCGGATGGCGCGCGACCCGATGACCCCATAAATCCTGATACTCATGCGTGCCTCAGAAGTTAGGCGACAATTATCCTCACAATGAATCAAGGCCCTGCTTTCCAACATGGCAGCACACCCAAAACAGCGGTGTTGCTGCTCAACCTCGGCACGCCGGATGAACCCACGCCCGCAGCAGTGCGGCGCTACCTCAAACAGTTTTTGAGCGATCCGCGCGTGGTGGAAATTCCACCATTCATCTGGAAGCCACTACTCAACCTGGTGATCTTGCCGATACGCAGCAAGAAGAGTGCAGACAAGTACGCCAGCATCTGGACGCCGGAGGGCTCGCCGCTCAAGGTGTGGACAGAAAAGCAAGCCAAGCTGTTGCAGGGTTACCTGGGTGAGCGCGAGCACCGCGTGACGGTGACTTATGCAATGACATACGGCAACCCGTCCATTGCCAGTGTCCTGGACAAGTTGCATGCCAGTTACCACACGCGCATTTTGCTGTTGCCGCTTTACCCGCAGTACAGCGCCACCACGACCGCTGCAGCGTTTGACGCGGTCTATGCCTGGGCAGCAAGGCAGCGGCGCGTGCCCGAACTGCGGTTTGTGAACCGCTATCACGACAGCAAGAACTACATCAACGCGCTGGTGGACAAGGTGCGCCGCCACTGGACAGTGCATGGCCCGCTGGGCGACCGCGACAAGCTGCTGATGAGTTTTCACGGTGTACCCAGGCGTACGCTGGAACTGGGCGATCCCTATCACTGCGAATGCATGAAAACGGCACGCCTGCTAGCGGCTGGCCTTGGGCTGGCTGCCGACAAGTACGTGGTGACGTTTCAGTCGCGCTTCGGCAAAGCCGAATGGTTGCAGCCTTACACCGAGCCCACACTGCGCGAGCTGGCCAAGGCCGGCACCCAACGGGTAGACGTGATATGCCCCGGCTTCACCAGCGATCACCTCGAAACGCTGGAAGAGATTTCGATGGAAGGCAAAGAGGCGTTCCTGCACGAGGGCGGTAAGGAGTTCAACTACATCGGCGCCCTCAACGTCAGCGGCCTTTGGATAGGTGCACTCACCGCGATTGCCGAGCGGCATTTGCAAGGCTGGCCGACCAAAGAGCCGGCAGACGCAGAGTTGCTGCGCCTAAGCGCCGAGCGTGCCAAGGCCATGGGGGCGCAGGTGTGAGACGCATTTGGATGCGCGATATGTTCACTCATGCACTGGATTGCTGCATTGGCGGCAATGACGAGTGTCTAGCGGCCACAGCCAGCCTATGAGTCAAGTTCGCCTCGACAAGTGGCTCTGGGCCGCACGCTTCTACAAAACACGCAGCCTTGCTCAGGAGCAAATTGAAAAGGGCCGCGTGCAAGCGCGCGTGGGCGAGCAGTGGCTGGACTGCAAGCCCGGCCGCGACGTGCATGTGGGCGACATATTGCGCGTCACCATCAACAGCATTTCGCGTGAAGTGCTGGTCAATGCGGTAAGCACAACTCGAGGGCCGGCCGCTGCAGCGCAACAGCTCTACGAAGAAACTGCACAGAGCGTTGCGAAGCGCGAGAGGGAGATGACACTTCGCAAACTCACCCCGATGCCGGGCGCAGATGCCGCTTGGCATGATGGCAAGGGGCGACCCACCAAACGCGACCGCCGCGACCTTGACAAAGTGAAACTCAAGTTTGGCGCCGGCAAGTTCGACTGGTGATAGAGGTAGGTAAACCTGTATTATACTGCATTGACTATAGTGCCTTTGCTGCACATCTATAAACCAGCACCGGCACTATACAATAAACAGTATCAACATTCACCGGCTTAAAACTTGCCATACGACACGCTCTGCAGACCACACCATCTCACCCAGCGACTGCACTAAAACCGCGACCAAGCTCCGTCAGACCATCGAGAAAGCGAAGCCACGCTAACATCCGATGTTCGCATCCTGCTGCGCGACGTCTACAGCCGCTGTGTTAACGTGGCAACACTCACTTGCGCTTCCACACATCGCCCGGCTGCACGACTGCAGGCTGCTGCAACTGCGTGCGAGCCGATAGGTCGCCTTTGAGCATGGCGTTCCAGTATGTCGTGGTGAGTGCGGCTATCTGCTGCTGCTGCGCCGGTTCGGCTTTGATGGCCGGCTCGGGCCGCCGCAACATGCGCGTAGC
>CAYSMM010000172.1:2951-5522 GCA_964432095.1 uncultured Burkholderiaceae bacterium
CGGCACGGCGAGCCTGCTGACCACTAAAGGTCATGTGGTCTGCATCCTTCAGCACCCACAAATACTTGTCACCGGGCTGCAAGTAATCAAACACTGCTGCCCGGCCTTCGGCCGTCTCGCCGTTGCCCACGACATCACCATCCAGGGTGCCGGTGATGTTGAACATCGGGCCGCGCACCGTACCAAAGGCCTGTGCTAAATCCGTGCGGTTGGTTGCCGATGGCGAAAACGCGATGAAGGCCTTGAGCCTGGGCTCGTCCACGCGACCCGCGCGGCTGGTCTCGCCGGCCATGAGGTAGGTCGTGCGGGCGCCAAAGCTGTGGCCACTCATGCCAATACGCGATAGATCGGCCATCGCCCAGGGGCCTTGATTCGCAGCTTTGCGGCGCGCCATCTCGTTCAGTGCAAATTGCACGTCCTGCACCCTCGCCACGGCCTGGCCGGACGACATTGCGTTCCGGACCGACCGACGGATCGCCGGCCCATCACTGCCGGGGTGCTGTAAATGCAGCACCAGATAGCCCGCTTCGGCCCAAGCATTGCCCCAGAGCGCCCCGCCCTCGCGGCTGCCGCCCAGACCATGACTGAAAATCACCACCGGCCATGGCCCGGGCGTGGCCGGTATGCGCAATTTCACAGGCAACGTTCGCCCGCGGCGGGCGACATCTTCCCAGTCTTCGTCCAGCGTTTGCCCAGCCCGTGTGCTTTGCGCAGCCAGCGGTGCGGCGATAAGGGTGGCAGCCCAGGCGGATGTGGCCAACAAATACTGCCTGCGGGAAGGCGATGGAGGTTTAGCGTTGAGTTGCATAGATTTTCGCTTTTTTGCGATTTAGGCTATTGAACTGCGGATTTTTGACCTCACCATACACGCAACATTGATCGAACATTATGACTGCTGACGAGAAAAAACCCACAGAGAACACCGAGGTATTGGACATTGTTGCCGGCCAGGTTCCCAGCATGGATACAGCCGCGGCTGAAGCAGCCACCGAGCCCCTAAACGTGCTGAAGGCAGAGTTGCAAGACGCACTTGCCAAGGTGAGCGAGCTGCAAGACCAGTTCTTGCGCGCCCGGGCCGAGCTGGACAATACCCGCCGCCGCGCGATAGAAGACGAAGCCAAGGCCCGCAAATTCGCCATCGAAGGCTTTGCAGACGCACTGCTGCCCGTCAAGGACAGTCTGGAGGCCGCGCTCAGTACGCCCAACCAGACGCCCGAGGCTTTCCGCCAAGGCGTTGAGGCCACGCTCAAACAACTCAATGGTGCGTTTGAGCGCAACAAGCTGCTGGAGATCAGCCCCGCAGTGGGCGACAAGCTCGATCCGCACAAACATCAGGCCATAGGCGCCGTACCCAGCGACCAAGAACCCAACACGGTGGTGAGCGTGCTGCAAAAAGGTTATGCGATTGCCGACCGCACTTTGCGCCCTGCCCTCGTGATGGTGGCGCAGGCCAAGGGCTAGTGGCTGGTACTAGCTGCGACAGTCATATTGAACTCTCGACTTAAATCCTCAAATACAAACCAGCTTTAGAAGCATAGACCGCGAGGCGACGCGAGCGGCTTTCAGACTAGGCGCACAGCGCGCAGCAACCGGAACGTACTCAAACGTACGTGAGGATTGCGAGCACTGCGCAACAACGTATGAAAGCCGCGCAGCCGCCGAGCCACAGGAGAAACGACATGGGAAAAATTATTGGTATTGACTTGGGCACCACCAACAGCTGCGTGGCCATCATGGAAGGCAACTCCACCAAGGTGATCGAGAACAGCGAGGGTGCACGAACCACGCCGTCAATCATTGCGTATCAGGAAGACGGCGAGATTCTGGTCGGCGCTTCTGCCAAGCGACAGGCCGTCACCAACCCCAAGAACACCTTGTATGCCGTCAAGCGTTTGATCGGCCGCAAGTTTGACGAGCAAGAGGTGCAAAAAGATATTCACCTCATGCCCTATACCATCAGCAAAGCCGACAACGGAGACGCATGGGTCGAGGTGCGCGGCAAGAAACTCGCGCCGCCGCAGGTCAGCGCTGAGGTGCTGCGCAAGATGAAGAAAACCGCTGAGGATTATCTTGGCGAGCCCGTCACCGAGGCGGTGATCACGGTACCTGCGTACTTCAACGACAGCCAGCGCCAGGCCACCAAGGACGCAGGCCGCATTGCAGGGCTGGAAGTCAAGCGCATCATCAATGAGCCCACTGCGGCCGCGCTGGCCTTCGGTCTGGACAAGACCGATAAGAAAGACCGCAAGATCGCCGTGTACGACCTGGGTGGCGGTACGTTCGACATCTCCATCATCGAGATTGCCGACGTGGACGGCGAGAAGCAGTTTGAAGTGCTCTCCACCAATGGCGACACCTTCTTGGGTGGTGAGGACTTCGATCAACGCGTCATCGACTACATCATTGCCGAGTTCAAAAAGGATCAAGGCGTCGATCTGTCAAAAGACGTGCTGGCATTGCAGCGGCTGAAAGAGGCTGCCGAGAAGGCGAAGATCGAGCTTTCCAACTCGTCGCAAACCGACATCAACCTGCCCTACATCACGGCAGACGCGAGCGGCCCCAAGCACCTGA
>CAYSMM010000173.1:0-5468 GCA_964432095.1 uncultured Burkholderiaceae bacterium
TGCAGGAAAGCCGATCACCAGCCGAATGGGCTTGCTCGGAAACGCAACCTGCGCTGTTACGGGCGACGCAGTAAACGAAGCAGCAAACAAACTGCATGCGGCCAGCAGCGCGATTTTGGCTACTGATATCAATGAAGTCATTTTCACGAGGAGCTCCTTGAGTGGTTTCTAGGCTGACTGGCTTCAAGCAGGCTGTAGGCTAGTGCGCAAACCTGCGCCTGGCAACAGGGCGTGCCCGGACATGGTCGCTAGGTTAAGTCTTGGGCGCAGTCGGGAAGCCGGTGTTGCATCAGCTATAGTCCCGCAGCGATGATGCGTGCACTCTACACATTTGCCTGGTTCGCTCTTTTGCCCATCGCCTTGCTGCGCGTGTGGTGGCGTGGACTAGCAGAGCCGGGTTATCGCGTGGCGTGGCGCGAGCGGCTGGGCCATGTGCCCGCGCAAAGGCAGGAGCGCCATGCTGTAAGCCCACTCATCTGGGTACACGCCGTGAGCTTGGGCGAAACTCACGCGGCCAAGCCGCTGATCGAAGGGTTGTTACACAACCTGCCGCATCATCGCGTACTCATCACCAGCACCACCGCCACCGGCCGCGCGGCCGCGGCCGATATCGCGCATGCCTGGCAAGGACGGGTGATGCATGCCTGGCTGCCTTACGACTTGCCGCGGGCGGTACGTCGCTTCCTGAAGGCGTATGAACCCGTGCTGGGCATCGTGATGGAAACCGAGGTGTGGCCCAACCTCATGCACGCGGCTAAGGCGCAGGGTGTGAGCATGATGCTGGCCAATGCGCGCATGTCCGAGCGCAGCGCGCGCGGCTACCTGCGCGCAGGGGGACTTACGCGCAACGCGTTTGCTGCATTCGACGCGGTGCTGGCGCAAAGCGAGGCTGACGCCGGGCGTTTGTCAGCGCTGGGGGTGCGCAATGCCCGCGTGACCGGCAACCTCAAGTTTGACATGCGTCCCAGCCAACGGCAGCTCGCGCAAGGGCGGCAATGGCGCCAGCGCATCGCGCGCCCGGTGGTGCTGGCCGCAAGCACGCGCGAAGGCGAGGAGGCCGTGATTCTGGACAGCTGGCAGCGCCACGCGCCTCAATGGCAAAGTCTTGGCAGTCCACTGCTGGTGATCGTACCGCGACATCCGCAGCGCTTTGACGAAGTGGGTGGGCTGATCGCCGCCAGCGGCCTGACGCTCACACGGCGCTCTGCGCTGCCACGTGATCCAACTGATACTCCAATTAGTACAGATGCTTTGCTGGGCGACAGTATGGCAGAGATGGCTATGTACTATGCCCAGTCTGACGTGGTCATCATGGGCGGGAGCTTGGGCGACTACGGCTCGCAAAACTTCATCGAGGCTTGCGCATGCGGCAAGCCCGTGGTTCTGGGCCCCAGTACCTTCAATTTTGCGGCTGCCGCCGCAAACGCTACTGCTTCGGGGGCGGCGATTTCTGTTTCGGCTTCCCACGAGGCGGTGTCTTGCGCTTTGCGCTTGCTGTCGTCGCCTCAGTCGCTTGTGCAGGCTGCGCAGTCGGCTGAGCGCTTTGCGACGCAGCACCGGGGCGCGCTGCGTTTGCACCTTGAGGCGGTGCTGCTGCTGCTTGACCAGCGGCAGCAGGCGCTGAGCCCGTTGACGAGCTGGCGGGAGGATCCGCCAACAAAGCATTGACCTGTGCGAGGTCATCACGGTTGAGCGCGCCGGTCAGTGCCTTGAGTTGCAGCCCGTTGTTGATGACGTCGTAGCGGGCGCGCGCAAGGTCGCGCTTGGTCTGGAACAGTTGCGATTGCGAGTTCAGCACGTCGATGTTGATGCGCACGCCTACTTGGTAGCCCAAGCGGTTGGCGTCCAGTGCGCTTTGCGACGAAAGCTCTGCCGCCTCCAGCGCCTTGACTTGCGCAAGGCCCGACTTCACTCCGAGGAAAGCCGTGCGTGTGCCCTGACTCACGCTTGTTCTGGCTGCCTGCGTGTCGAGCGCAGCTTTCTCTTCGAGCGCCAGCGTCTCTTTCACTCGTGCCTGTATTGCGCCGCCGGCATACAGCGGCATGGTGAAATTCAAACCGATGCTGTTGCTTTGCGTGCGCACGGGTAGGCCTGTGCTAGAGCCCGCGCTGTCGCGCCGCACTGCGCTGGTCGCAGTGAGGTCCAGCGTAGGCAGGTGGCCGCGGCGCGCCTTGGTCGTTTCTAGCTTGGAAATTTCTTCATTAAGCTGCGCCTGCGCTACAGAGAGGTTGCCGCGGTCGGCGCGCGCGAGCCATTCGTCTATTGAGTCGGGCAGGGGGCCGGGGATCACCGGGTTGACTGCCAGCGGCTTGAGCGAGGCAGGCACGCGCCCTGCAATTTGCTGCAGGCTGTTGCGACGCACCTGCAAATCGCTTTCGGCCGCGATTTCCTGCGCAGTCACCAAGTCAAAGCGTGCTTGTGCCTCGCGCGTGTCGGTAATGGTGGAGGTGCCCACCTCAAAGTTGCGGCGTGCCGCCGCGAGTTGCTCGCCGACGGCCTGCTTTTGCGCCCGGGTGAAGGTGAGATTATCCTGCGCGGCCAGCACGTCGAAGTAAGCCTTGGCGACGCGGGTGATCAACTCTTGCTCGGCCACGCGCTTTTGCGCTTCGGCAATCTGCTCGGCAATCTTGGCTTGATCGACCCCAGCCCAGGTCTGCGGGCGAAACAGCGGTTGTGTTGCGCTGAGCGCGCCTTGCGTAGCGGTATTGTCACTTTCGCTACGCACGGTGCCCACAGGTGTATTGATGCGCGAATCGCTTTCGCTGCGGGTGGCTGATGCACTCAGCCCTACCGTGGGCAACAGTCCGGCGCGCGCCTGTGGCAGGCGTTGCAAGGCTGCGTCGTACTGTTTCAACGCGGCTTGGTACACCGGGTCAAAGTTGCGTGCGGCTTCGTAGACTTCGATTAAGTCATCGGCCAGAGCAAGGGGCGCACTTGCAAAACAAACCGCAAGTGCCGCAGCCAATGCCGCCGCGCGCAGGGCAAACGGCTTGCACGTGGTGATGGTGTGAGTGAGGTACGTCATTCAATCAGCTCCAAGAATTTATTCTTTACTCTTTTGCCAGTCTGAGCGTGTCTTGCAAATTTATTTCGTGCCTGTGCGCGGTGCTCTGTGGTGCATCAATAGCGCGCAACCTGCGGATCGACAAGCGCAGACCACGCATCAATGCCGCCGCTAAGGTTGTACACGTCGGTGTAGCCGTGCTGCACCAGAAAGTGCGCCACCTGCAAACTGCGCATGCCGTGATGACACATACACACGATTGGAGCTGAGTCATCGAGATCAGCCAAGCGGTTTGGGACAGAACGCATGGGCATGTGGACGAACGGCGTGTTGACCGCTGCCAGTTGTACCTCCCAGGGCTCACGCACGTCCAGCAGCACTGCGCCGGGCGCCTCCTGCAAAAGCTGCGCGGCTTGCGCTGCACTCAAGGCGCGGATCATCGTGGCTGTGAATCAGAGCTTGAAGGCCGAAGGCGCCGCAAAGTTCTGCAGCCGCGGAGCGATGGTCTCGAACAGCGTGAAGCTGCTGAAACTTGCGGGGCCTGTACGGGTGATGATTTGCGCTTGCATCACAGGCTCGCCACCCACGATCAGCCCCATGCGGCCGCCGGGCTTGAGCATGTCTAGCAGTTGCTTGGGAGGCTCCGCGACCGATCCGGAAAGCACGATGACGTCAAAGGGATCTTCGCGTGCGAAGCGGCTGCCGTCTTGATGGCTCACCGACACATTCATCACAGACGCGCGCTTGAGGTTGCTGATGGCAAACTGCGCCAGCTCAGCTGAAATCTCAAGTGTCAGCACCGATGCTGCGCGATGCGCTAGCAACGCGGCCATGTAGCCACTGCCTGCGCCGACTTCGAGTACACGCTCATGCTTGCGCACGGCCAGCTCCTGCAGGAAGCGCGCCTCCACCTTGGGCTCCAACATGCACTGTCCGTCGGGTAGTGGCACTTCGATGTCGGCAAACGCCAGGGTACGGTAGGCCGCCGGCACGAAATCCTCGCGCTTGACGATGTTGAGCAAGGTCAGTACGTCTTGATCGAGCACCTCCCAGGTGCGGATCTGTTGCTCGATCATGTTGAAGCGGGCTTGTTCAAAATTCATCATGGAGGTGATCTTCTGCAATTAGTGTGTCGGTAGCTCAGGCCCGCAATTCTATTGATGCCGCGCGGTACGTTTGGGCGCGGCAACCCGTTCACGCACGGCCAGCCCTTCGATCAGCAAGTTGGCGTGATTGACCAAAAAGCGCTCTGGGTGCATTTCGCTGCCGGCAACGCAGCAGGCAAACGAATGCTTCCAGTTCACGAGGAACAGCACGGCAGACACGACAGAGTGCACCGCGTCCTCCATGTTTGCGGGGCGCACGAACTCGCCGCGCGCGAAAATCGAGGCGATCATTTCGTGGGCAGGAGAGATGACTTCTTCGACATAAAACGCTGCAATGTCGGGGAAGTTGCGGGCCTCGGCCATGATGACTTTGGGTATGGCGGACACCTTGGTCTCGCCCTTGCGCCGCCACCACTCGATCATGAACTCCCGCAGCAGGTCTGCCGTATTGCCGGGCCAGCTTGCGATCATGGCGCGGCCCTCGGCCAGCATACTCACGATGTTTTTGCGCACCACGGCCTTGAACAACTCTTCCTTGGACGTGAAGTACAGGTACAGCGTGCCTTTGCTGACGCCAGCACGCGCGGCCACCTCATCGAGCTTGGCGGCTGCGAATCCACGCTCGGCAAACACGTCGAGCGCGGCGTCCAGAATCTCGCTGGGGCGCGCGTCTTTGCGGCGCTCGCGCTTGGGCGCGGCTTGCAGGGCCGACGTCGGCAGCATGGCAGGTTTGTTTGGGCGGACTGAACTCACGAGGCGTGCACTTAGCGGGGTTCAAACTTACTGACTGACTGGTCAGTAATGTAGTCGATCCCTTACTCAAGGTCAAGTTCACCGGTCTTACTTATGCATGAAGCTGTGGTGCCACATAGAGTGAACAGAAACGAGAAGGCTAAATACTAATTTGACTATACAGCCTTTACTGGTATTCAATAAAAGCAATATTGTTATATACATTAAGTAGTATAAATACAGCAGATCAACAAAAAGGCAGCTCAGCCAATGCTAAAGCTGCCTTGCCGTCTGACAAACGTGGCTACCAGCCCAGGTCTTTGAACAGGGGCAGGGTCAAATCGTCAGGCGGTAGCACCGACAGCGCCTGCCGCCCGGTGGCAAACGGCTCCATCAGCAAGTCGCCGCCATTGCGCTTAAGCGCGCTGATGTCGAAGTGCGACACCGACGAACCCGGCTCATACGGGTCTGGCGTGTAGAGCAGCGGCGCGCGGGCGAATGTGGCGCCAGCAAAGATCGACTCGTCAAACCGCAGTACAGCTACACCCAAGCTGGTGTTGCTCGCAGCCAGGGCTTCTCGAATGAGAATGCCGTCGCGCTGCGAGATGAGACCGGATGGGATGGTG
>CAYSMM010000174.1:0-2043 GCA_964432095.1 uncultured Burkholderiaceae bacterium
TTCGTCGAGATCCATCCCGAGACCGCGAGCCGGCTGGGCGTGGCAGACGGCGACGTCGACAAGCTCATGGCCGACATCAGAAAGAACCTGGAGCGTGAGGTCAGCATGCGCCTGCTCGCGCGCAACAAACAAACCGCGTTTGATGCACTGCTGAAAGTCGCTCAGCTCGACGTGCCCAAGGCCCTGGTGCAAAGCGAAACCGAGAGCATGGTGCAGTCGGCTCGCCAAGACTTGAAGCAGCGCGGCGTAAAAGACGCAGACTCTGCGCCGATTCCGGCCGAGATGTTCACCGCGCAAGCCGAGCGCCGCGTGCGCCTCGGGCTGGCCGTGGGCAAGCTGGTTGAGATCAACAAGCTGCAAGCCACGCCCGAGCAGATCAAGGCGCACATCGAAGAGCTGGCGCAAAGCTACGAGAAGCCCAGTGAAGTGGTGACCTGGTACTACAGCAAGCGAGAGCGCCTAGCCGAGGTTGAGGCTGTGGTGGTTGAGAACAACGTCACCGGCTTCATTCTGGCCAATGCCAAGATTACAGAGAAGGCTGTGCCGTTTGACGACGTGATGCAGGCTTGAGCGCTGAGCAGCGCTACCTTAAATCCTCAAAGCCCCGCTCAGGCGGGGCTTTGTCGTTATTACTGCCAGCTGTATATGGCTTTTACCTATGTTGAATAATCCAGTAACGTTTATATAGGGGCAATAGTATCAACGATGAATGGCCATTCAAATTACGCTATGCTGTATGCGGATTTTTTTGAGCTTGAACCTTGGAGTGTGATGAATGAGCGTGTTTGACACACAGGCCTTGGGCATGGTGCCCATCGTCATCGAACAAAGCGGCCGCGGCGAGCGCGCTTACGACATCTACTCGCGCCTGCTGCGCGAGCGCGTGATTTTTCTCGTCGGGCCGGTGCACGATCAAAGCGCCAACCTGGTGGTGGCGCAAATGTTGTTTCTGGAAAGCGAGAACCCGGACAAGGATATCTTTCTTTACATCAACTCGCCTGGCGGCAGTGTGAGCGCGGGCTTGTCGGTGTTTGACACCATGCAGTTCATCAAGCCCGATGTCAGCACTTTGTGCCTAGGCATGGCTGCCAGTATGGGGGCGTTTTTGCTCGCCGCCGGCGCCAAAGGCAAGCGGCATGCGCTGCCCAACAGCCGCGTAATGCTGCACCAGCCCTCGGGCGGCGCGCAGGGCCAGGCCAGTGACATCGAGATTCAGGCGCGCGAAATCGTCAAGACACGCGAGCAACTCAATAGCATCCTGGCCGAGCGTACCGGCCAGCCCATCGAGAAAGTTGCGCAGGACGTGGAGCGCGATTTCTGGATGAGCCCCACCGAGGCCAAAGATTACGGGCTGATCGACAGCGTGCTCGACAAAAGGCCGTAACTGGCGACACTTCTAGCTGTCTGTCGTAAAGCGCCTCACGGGGCGCTTTTTGTTGATAATCTGCGCTGCAAAACTTTCAACAGCAGCGAACATGAACCCAATCTGGCAGTGCGGTGTGGTAACTCGCTCAGCCAAAGTGTCGCGCAACTGCCAACAACGGTCAGCCTTGGGTGTAGTGCGGGTTTTCAGATTCGTTATCATGCTGAAAACCACCTGGGAACCGGCTGCATGGCCAATAGCAAATCATCCACCGAGAAAGTCTTGTACTGCTCCTTCTGCGGCAAAAGCCAGCATGAGGTGAAAAAGCTGATCGCCGGCCCGTCGGTGTTCATTTGCGACGAGTGCATCGAGCTTTGTAACGAAATCATCGCCGACGAGCCCACCGCGGGCGAGGGCGTCGGGGCGTTTGCGGCCAAGGCCGGTTTGCCAACGCCCAGCGAGATCAAGGGGATCCTCGATCAATACGTCATCGGGCAAGAGTCTGCCAAGCGCATTCTTTCAGTAGCGGTGTACAACCATTACAAACGGCTGGAGCATCTGGGTGACCGCAAGAAAGACGACGTCGAGCTGGCCAAGAGCAACATCCTATTGATCGGCCCCACCGGTAGCGGCAAAACGCTGCTGGCACAAACACTGGCGCGCCTCTTGAATGTGCCGTT
>CAYSMM010000174.1:2053-5467 GCA_964432095.1 uncultured Burkholderiaceae bacterium
CGTTTGTAATGGCCGATGCCACCACGCTCACCGAAGCCGGTTATGTGGGCGAAGATGTCGAAAACATCATTCAGAAGCTGCTGCAAAACTGTGGCTACGAGATCGAGAAGGCACAGCGCGGCATTGTGTATATCGACGAGATCGACAAGATCAGCCGCAAGAGCGACAACCCGTCTATCACGCGTGACGTGAGCGGCGAAGGCGTGCAGCAGGCCTTGCTCAAGCTGATCGAAGGCACCATGGCGAGCGTGCCGCCCCAAGGCGGGCGCAAGCATCCAAATCAAGATTTCATTCAGGTCGATACCACCAACATCCTGTTCATCTGCGGTGGTGCGTTCGCCGGGCTGGACAAGGTGATACGAGACCGCAGTGAAAAATCCGGCATCGGCTTTAGCGCCTCAGTGCGCAGTAAAAGTGAACGCGATATTTCCGAGCTGTTCCGCGAGGTGGAACCCGAGGACCTGATCAAATTCGGCTTGATCCCTGAGCTGGTGGGGCGTCTGCCGGTGGTGGCATCTCTTGAAGAGCTGAAAGACGACGCGTTGATTCAAATTCTCACCGAACCCAAGAACGCGCTCGTCAAGCAATACCAACGGCTGTTCGAGATGGACGGCGTGGAGTTGGAGATTCGCCCCGGCGCACTGCGCGCCATCGCCAAAAAGGCGCTAGACCGCAAGACCGGCGCACGCGGCCTGCGCAGCATCATCGAGCAGGCCTTGGTGGACGTAATGTTCGATCTGCCTACCACTAACAACCTTGCCAAGGTTGTAGTGGAAGAAAACACGATCAGCGATAACGCCAAGCCGTTGTTGATATATACCGAGCCGGCCAAAGCGGCGGGTGCCTAGGACTACGGAACAAGCGGCTGCGCAGGTGCAAACAATAGCCGTATCGCCAACACTATAGAGGCTTGAACCGATCTTCCGAACATATTGCAGCGATCGCGGTCAAAAGTTGTGTGCGAAACGACACGGCTTCCCGTCTCTTACAGCAAATACGGCTATGCTTGAACAATTTGCATGCTGCCCCAGATACACGGTCATGGAGGCGCGGGTCTGCCCCGGCCTCCCTGATCTTCTTAAGGGCCAGGCGGAATTTGGCTTAGCCCTTGAGAGTTCACAATCCATTGAGGCCCAACATGTCCATCTCTGACTCTCTCGTTCTCCCCTTGCTGCCGCTGCGCGATGTGGTGGTGTTCCCCCATATGGTGATCCCGTTGTTCGTCGGACGGCCCAAATCCATCAAGGCGTTGGAGGCTGCCATGGAGTCGGGCAAGCAGATCATGCTGGTGGCACAAAAAACAGCGGCGAAGGACGAGCCATCAGCTGGCGACATGTTCTCGGTCGGCTGCATCTCAACCATTTTGCAACTGCTCAAACTGCCCGATGGCACCGTCAAAGTACTGGTGGAAGGCTGGCAACGCGCTGAGGTGGAATCCATCACCGAAGGCGACACTCACTTCAGTGCAAAAGTGCGGGCAGTGGAATCCACCAACGGCTCATCTCCAGAGTGCGAGGCGTTGCGCCGTGCGGTGATTACGCAGTTCGACCAGTACGTCAAACTGAACAAGAAGATCCCACCCGAAATTCTGACCTCGGTTACGGGCATCGACGACACCGGGCGCCTGGCCGACACCGTGGCCGCGCATTTACCACTCAAGCTTGAAAACAAGCAATCCGTGCTGGAGTCGGTGGACGTAGCCAAGCGCATGGAGAATCTGCTAGAGCAGCTCGAGCGCGAAGTAGACATTCTGCAAGTCGAAAAGCGGATACGTGGCCGTGTGAAGCGGCAGATGGAAAAGAGTCAGCGTGAGTATTACCTCAATGAGCAGGTGAAGGCCATCCAAAAGGAGTTAGGCGAAGGCGAAGAGGGCGCTGATCTCGACGAACTTGAAAAGAAAATCCTGCGCGCGCGCATGCCCAAAGAAGCGCGCAAGAAGGCCGAGAGCGAGATGAAAAAGCTCAAGCTCATGTCGCCCATGTCGGCCGAGGCGACCGTGGTTCGCAATTACATCGACACACTCGTCAACCTGCCGTGGGCCAAAAAGAGCAAGGTCATCAACAATCTGCCCAAGGCAGAGGCCGTGCTCGACGAGGACCACTACGGCCTGGAGAAGGTCAAGGAGCGCATCCTCGAATATCTCGCGGTGCAGCAGCGTGTGGACAAGGTCAAGGCGCCGATTTTGTGCCTGGTTGGCCCGCCGGGTGTGGGTAAAACCTCGCTTGGCCAGTCGATCGCGCGCGCCACGGGACGCAAGTTCGTGCGCATGGCCTTGGGTGGTGTGCGCGATGAGGCAGAGATTCGAGGCCATCGTCGAACCTATATCGGCTCCATGCCGGGCAAGGTGCTGCAAAGCCTGTCCAAGGTCGGCGTGCGCAATCCACTGTTCCTGCTCGACGAGGTGGATAAACTCGGCATGGATTTCCGTGGCGATCCATCCTCCGCGCTGCTGGAAGTGCTGGATCCGGAGCAGAACCACACGTTTAGTGATCACTATGTCGAGGTCGATTTTGACCTGAGTGACGTAATGTTCGTTGCCACGTCCAACTCGTTGAACATTCCTCCCGCACTGCTCGACCGCATGGAGGTGATTCGCCTCGCAGGCTACACCGAAGACGAGAAGGTCAGTATTGCGCAACGCTACCTGCTGCCCAAGCAGATGAAGAACAACGGCGTGAAAGAAACTGAACTGGTTGTCGATGAGTCGTCGATTCGAGGCATCATTCAGTATTACACGCGAGAGGCGGGCGTGCGCTCGCTGGAGCGCGAAATCTCCAAGATCTGCCGCAAGGCCGTTAAAGGTCTGCTACTCAAGAAGTACGAAGGCGTCGTCAAGGTCACGGCCGATAACCTGAATGAATTCCTGGGTGTACGTAAATTCGACTTCGGCCGCGCTGAGAAGAAGAACCAGGTGGGCCAGGTGGTCGGCCTGGCTTGGACAGAAGTGGGCGGTGATCTACTCACCATCGAAGCGGCGCAGCTGCCGGGCAAGGGCAACATCATTCGCACCGGCTCCTTGGGTGATGTGATGAAAGAATCTGTGGAAGCTGCGCGCTCGGTGGTGCGTAGCCGTGCCAGCCGCCTGGGCATCTTGGACGAAGCGTTTGACAAGCGCGACATTCATATTCACGTGCCCGAAGGCGCAACGCCCAAGGATGGGCCGAGTGCAGGTATTGCGATGACGACGGCGTTCGTGTCCGTGCTCACCGGCATTGCGGTGCGCGGGGACGTCGCCATGACCGGCGAGATTACGCTTCGCGGCGAGGTGTTACCGATTGGCGGCCTCAAGGAGAAGCTGCTTGCGGCGCATCGTGGCGGCATCAAGACGGTTTTGATTCCCGAGGACAACGCCAAGGACTTACAAGACATCCCGGACAATGTGAAGAACACGCTGGAAATTGTGCCCGTGAAGTG
>CAYSMM010000175.1:0-5455 GCA_964432095.1 uncultured Burkholderiaceae bacterium
CGGCAATCTCGTCGTAAGCTTGATCCCAACTGATTCGCTGCCACTTGCCACTGCCGCGCGCTCCTACGCGCTTGAGTGGGTACAGCAGCCGGTCTGCATAGTTGTTGATCGTCGGGCCGCTTTGACCCTTGGCGCACAACGCCTTACCGTTGTTCGGATCCAGCGGATTGCCCGATACCTTGACGAGCTTGCCGTCGATCACATGGCCTTGAATGCCGCAGACGGTTGAGCAGTTCAGGCACACACTTTTCACAATTTTGGCTTTGCGGTAGTCGTTCTTCAAGCGCCCTTTTCCGTTGGGTCTGCGAGCGGCCTTGCGCTGCCCTATCAAGTCCCTCGTGGCAGCATGCGCCTCACCGGGTGTAAGCACGATGGTCTGGCCCAGGGCAAGTGTGCCCATAGCAGCCATACCGCGTTTGACGAAGCCGCGGCGGCTTTGTTGCTTGCTGTGCATGTTGAACTCCTCAAGATTGAGACGGCTTCATCCACACCACACGCTTTGCGCGCGGGTGCTGGCTTTGGAGCTGTGACCAGGTCTCGATCTCGTAGGAGTAAGGGTCGTGCACTCGTCCTTTGGGAATTTTCTGCTCCATCTCGACAGCATGCCTGCGGTAGCTGACGGAAGGTTTCGTTTGCTCTTCGGGCTTGAGCACCTTCAGCTCTGCGCCGTGCCTGGCCACGAAGCGTGAATAACGCGAATGGGGGTCGTTGGCATCGCCGAAGTTAAAAACGCCTGCCGGGCATGTCTCTACGCAGGCGGGCTCCATGTTGGCGTCTATCCGGTGACTGCAGAAGTCGCATTTGTCGGCCACGTCGTTGTCGTCACAGCCAATTGCACCGTAGGGGCAGGCCGCTTCGCAGGCGCCCACGTGCTCGCACTTGTCTGCATCGACTCGCACGATACCGTCATCACCACGCACGATTGCCGTACGGGTGCAAGCCTTCAGGCACGGCGCGTCCTCGCACTGCATGCACAGTGTGGGCAGAAAGTTGCGTTTGACTTTGGGGAAGATGCCATGGTCCCAGTAATAGACCTTGGTGCGGAACCGGCCAAGCGGCACGGTGTTTTCAACCTTGCAGGCCACGCTGCAGGCATGGCAGCCGATGCATCGCTCTACATCCAGCGCCATCTTCCAGCGCGGCGGTTTTCCGGTTGCGGGGTTGATCTTGAAGGTGTAGTCAGTCGTGGGCATGGCAGCCTCCAATGAGCCTGCGAGGCCGGCAGTCAAAGCTAGCTGCGGTCATGCAGCCGAGAATCACGCGGCGTGTGCGTGAGCGCGATGGAATCAACATAGGAACTCCTCAGTGGATAGATGCAGATTTGGTTGCTGCATGTGCGGCGCAGCTTAGCACTAGACCGCCATCCCTACATGACGCGACATGGCATGGGCCGCAAGGGCAACGGCAGTTACGCAGCTCATGTAACCGTGGATGTCGCAAGCCATGACGTCTTGAGTGCGTATGTACCGTTATTGCAATTTTTCATCTTGTAGTCATGTATGTATATATCGTTTGCTGCATGTTAATAATATATTTGACTTTATATACTTATTTGAGTACCCACACGTTACCGAAGGGCGGATAATCACATACATGCAAGATGCACAACAATCATTTGACCCAGCGATGCTGGACGGGGACGGACTGCGCATTGCCATCGTGCAGGCGCGCTTCAACGAGCACATCACCAACACTATGGCAGCACTGTGCAAGTCCGAGCTGGAGCGTCTGGGCGTCAAGCCCAAGAGCATCAAACATGTGACGGTGCCCGGCGCACTGGAGGTGCCAGTAGCGCTGCAGGCACTGGCCGAGGCCGACACATACGACGCACTCATCGCCATCGGCTGCATCATCCGCGGTGAAACCTATCATTTCGAGCTGGTGGCCAACGAAAGCGGCGCGGGTGTCAGCCAAGTCGCGCTGAGCTACCAAGTGCCGATTGCCAATGCGATTCTCACGGTAGACAGCGAGGCACAGGCACATGCACGTCTGGACAAAGGCACCGATGCTGCCAAGGTTGCGGTTGAGATGGCCAACCTTCTGGGTGAGTTGTCATGAGCGGCTCAACGGGCATACAACCGCCCAAGAGCGCGCGGCGCAAATCGCGTGAGATGGCATTGCAAGGCATTTACGAATGGCTGCTCAGCAGCAGTGATCTCGGCGTGATCGTGGCGCACATGCGTGAGCGCCAACCCACCATCAAGATGGACGAGGCGCATTTCGACGCAGTACTTTCAGGCGTGCTCAAGGAGCGCGACAATCTCGACGCCGAGCTTGCGCCCCACCTCGACCGTGCGTTGAAGGAACTTTCACCCATAGAGCATGGTGCATTGCTGATTGGCGCGTTTGAGCTCAAGCACTGCATAGATGTGCCTTACAAGGTCGTCATCAACGAAGCGGTTGAACTCACCAAGACCTTTGGTGGCACCGACGGCTACAAATACGTCAACGGTGTGCTCGACAAGCTGGCGGCCAAGCTGCGCGCCGCAGAGCTTGGGCAAGGTTGATGATGAGCGCGGCGCTGCCCTTGGCAACTTCACAGCTTGTTGAGGACGCTGCGCCAGCCGCCGCGCGGCGCACGCAGCAGGTTGAGCCGTTCTACGTGATGGAGGTGATGAAAGCAGCCGAGGCTCTGGAGGCGCAAGGTCATGACCTGATTCACCTCAGCGTGGGCGAGCCTGACTTCACCGCACCTGCGCCGGTGCAAGAGGCCGCGATCCGCGCAATCCAGGCCGGCCGCACGCAATACACCCATGCTGCAGGCCTGCCAGAGCTGCGCGAGCGCATCAGCGCCTGGTACGAAAGACGCTTTGGCGTGCAGGTGCCTGCACGGCGTATCTTCGTCACGTCAGGTGCATCTGGCGCGCTCTTGCTTGCGTGCAAGCTACTGGTCAACGCAGGCGACGAGGTGCTGTTGCCCGATCCCTGCTATCCATGCAACAAAAACTTCGTCGCAGCTTCCGACGGCGTCGCACGCCTCGTGCCCTGCAGTGCAGAGTTACGCTTTCAACTCAGCTTGGCTGACGTTCAACGCGAGTGGACTGCGCGCACGCGTGGCGTGCTGCTTGCCAGCCCCAGCAACCCCACCGGCACTAGTATTGCGTTTGATGAGTTGCAGGCTATCGCTGCATTCGTGCACAGCCAAGGAGGCTACGTGATAGCCGATGAAATTTACCTCGGCTTGTCATACGACAGCGGATTCGGCCAATGTGCATTGAAGGCCAGCAGCAAGATCATCACCATCAACAGCTTCTCCAAATATTTCCACATGACGGGCTGGCGCCTCGGCTGGATCGTGGTGCCTGATGCGCTGACGGCACCCCTTGAGAGGCTCGCACAAAACCTTTTCATCTGCCCGAGCACTGTGGCACAGCACGCTGCACTGGCGTGCTTTGACTCGCTATCCCTGGCAGAGTATGAGGCACGGCGCGCGCAATTCAGAACCAGGCGTGACTACATAGTCCCTGCACTGCAATCACTTGGCTTGAGCGTACCGGTCACGCCAGATGGTGCGTTTTATGTGTATGTCGACTGCTCGCGTTATGCGCAAAGCTCATGGAGTTTTGTGTTCGACGTGATGCAGCGCGCAGGCGTGGTGCTGGTGCCCGGAAAGGACTTTGGCGCGGCTGCGCCTGAGCGCTACTTCCGCTTGAGCTATGCCAACTCACTTGAGAATTTGCATGAAGCCATGGCGCGACTTTCCCGTTACCTGGGCCAACGTGTTTGAGTGGAGCATCCGCGTGTACTGGGAAGACACCGACGCCGGTGGCGTGGTGTTCTACGCTAACTACCTGAAGTTTTTTGAGCGCGTGCGCACTGAATGGCTACGCTCACTTGGTGTGGATCAATCACGCATGCAGCGCGAGCATGGCGCTATCTTCGTGGTGGCCGACACGCAAGTCCGCTACTTTGCTCCGGCGCGTCTCGACGATGAACTCAGAGTCACAGCGCGCCTCATCAGCAAAGGCCGCGCGAGCCTCGGTATCGAGCAACACGCGCTGCGCGGGTCGCAATTGCTGGCCCAAGGGCATATTCGCATCGGCTGCGTGGAGCAGTCGAGTTTCAAACCGACACGAGTACCCGGCTTCATTCTTGATAAATTGCAAATATGAGTAACGCAGATCTCAACATCATCAACCTAATCCTGCAGGCCAGCATCGTGGTGAAAGCCGTGATGCTGATACTCGTGCTGGGCTCGCTTGCGAGCTGGACAGTCATCTTCCAGAAGTGGTTTGCACTCAAGCGCGCGCATGCCAAGGCAGAGGACTTCGAGCAGGAATTCTGGAGCGGCACCTCGCTGCCCGACCTATATCAAGGCGCGATGAACGCCGGCCGCAGCGCAAGCGCTATGCAACGCATTTTTGGCGCGGGCATGCGCGAGCAGGGCAAGCTGCGTGAGCGGCGTGTGATCGACGCGGGCGCAGTGGTCGATAGCGCCCGCCGCGCCATGAGGGCCTCCTACACGCGCGAGATGGACGCTATCGAGTCCGGCATGTCCTTCCTCGCGTCCGTGGGCTCGGTGTCGCCTTACGTGGGCCTGTTCGGCACGGTATGGGGCATCATGCATGCGTTCGTGGGTCTGTCTAACCTGCAGCAGGTGACGCTGGCTACCGTGGCACCCGGTATTGCCGAGGCGCTCGTGGCCACGGCCATCGGCCTGTTCGCCGCGATTCCAGCGGTGGTGGCCTACAACTTTTTTGCACGAGACATCGACGGGCTGTCCACGCGGTTTGAGAGCTTCATGGAAGAGTTTCTCAACATTCTGCAGCGGCAAAGCAGCCCGGGCGCTGCGCAGGCCACCGCCGGTGGCGGTCAAGTACATATCAGCGCTCCTGGCCCGCTGAGCCGGCCTATGGGTAGCTCAGGTGGTTCAGGTGGCTCGGGCTCATCCAGCCGCTACTAGCGCGGAACCATCATCATGCCCGCCATCATTCACCGCAACCGCCGCCGCGGCATCAATGAGATTAACATGGTGCCCTTCATCGACGTGATGCTGGTGCTGCTGATCATCTTCATGGTCACCGCACCGCTACTCACACCCGGCCTGGTGGAGTTGCCCAGCGTGGGCAAGGCCAAGCAGGCGCCCGAGCGAATCGTGCAAGTGATCGTGAAGCCCGACGAAACGCTGTTCGTGCAAAGCGCCGACAGCGCACCCGTGCAGGCCAACCTCAAGCAGGCCGTAGCCGCAGTGCGTGCCGCGCAGCAAGGTGCAGCCGATGCACCGGTGGTGATCAGCGCCGACAAAGCGGTACGCTATGAAGTCGTGATCAAAGTGCTCGACGAACTCAAGCGTGCAGGCATTCAGCGCGTCGGCCTGAGCGTAAAGATCGAGGGTTGATCCCGTCATGAGTGCCACATGAGTTCCTTGAGCACACTGCCGCCGCGCACACCGCAGGGATTGAGCAAATCGTTCGGCTATGCGTTGCTGATGCATGCGTTGCTTATCGGTGCGCTG
>CAYSMM010000176.1:0-5453 GCA_964432095.1 uncultured Burkholderiaceae bacterium
CAGCCCAAGCGTGAACATCAGAAACACCACGCCAAACTCTGCAATGCGTTGCAGTGCCTTGGTATCGCTGGCCAGGGCGAGCGCATGCGGCCCCAGCAACACACCCACGGCCAAGTAGCCCAGCATGGGGGGCAGCTGCAGCCAGCGGAACGCCGCAACCCCTACGACAGCGGCAGTCAGGTAAAGCAGCGTGAGTTCCAGCCCGGTGAATTGCATGGCTCAAGAGCATAACCGCTGCGTGTAACGCAATTGGCGCGACAATCCGGGCATGCATCGCACGCCACACCGCAGCACAGCCATTGCCGTCACCATGGGCGACCCCTGTGGCATAGGGCCGGAGATCATCGTCAAGGCGCTTGCTGGGTTGCCGGCATCGGCTCAGCCGCAAGTCATCGGTTGTCCGGCGCGTCTTGAGCAAGCCGCACGGTTGTGTGGCCTTCCAGTGCCGGTGCACGTGCTGCAAGCCGGCGGTGAGGTAAGCCGCTTATCGTGGGGCGAGGTGAGCGCGGTGGCCGGGCGTGCAGCATTTGACTATGTACATCGCGGCATCGAGCTGGCCATGCAGGGTGACGTGGCGGCTATCGTTACCGCGCCCATCAACAAGGCAGCGTGGGCGGCAGCGGGCATCAATTTTCCTGGTCATACCGAGATGTTGGCGGAGTATGCAGGCGTTACTGGTTGTTCCATGATGCTTGCAAATAGGGATCTGCGGGTAGTACTAGTTACCATTCACTGTGCGCTGCGCGACGTGATCGAGCGCATCGACAGGCAGGCTGAACTGGCGGCGATACGGCGTGCACACCAAGCGATGCTGCAACTTGGCATTGCCTCTCCGCGGGTTGCGGTCGCGGGGCTCAACCCGCATGCCGGCGAAGACGGACTGTTCGGCCGCGAGGAGATCGAGGTAATCGCACCTGCTGTGACGCAAGCCCGCAGCGAGGGCATCGACGCCAGCGGCCCGTGGCCTGGCGACACGGTATTCATGCAGGCTCGACAAGGGCGCTTTGATGTGGTGGTGGCGCAATACCACGATCAGGGTTTGATTCCGGTGAAGTATCTGGGCGTCGATGAGGGCGTCAACATCACGCTGGGTCTGCCTTTCGTGCGCACCAGCCCCGACCACGGGACGGCGTTTGACATCGCAGGCCGCGGCCTGGCCAGCGAGAAGAGTTTGCTCACGGCGCTAGATTACGCCGGGCGGCTGGTGGCCGCCCGGGTGGGCAATACAATCGCATGATGACGATTCAAGCTGATCGCGCAACTGCTTTGGCCCGCGAGGCACTCGACATCGAGGCCGCAGCACTTCATCGCGTGAGGCAGCGCCTGGATGGTAGTTTTGCGCGCGCTTGCGAAATCATCCTCGCGTGCAGCGGCCGTGTGGTCGTCTCGGGTATCGGCAAAAGCGGCCACATTGCACGCAAGATCGCGGCTACACTTGCCTCTACCGGCACACCGGCATTCTTCATGCACCCAGCCGAGGCCAGCCATGGCGACCTGGGTATGATCACCGAGCATGACGTCGTGCTGGCGATTTCCAACTCGGGCGAGGTGGAAGAGCTCACCGCCATACTGCCACTCATCAAGCGGTTGGGTGTTCCGCTCATCGGCATGACCGGCCGCGCTGAATCTACGCTTGCGCAACTGTCCGACGTTGTACTCGATTCGTCGGTGGACAAGGAAGCCTGCCCGCTCAACCTTGCGCCTACGGCCAGCACGATCGCTCAGATGGCGCTGGGTGATGCATTGGCCGTTGCGTTGCTGGACGCGCGCGGTTTTGGTGCCGATGACTTTGCACGCTCACATCCGGGTGGCTCTCTCGGACGCAAGCTGCTAACGCATGTGCGCAACGTCATGCGCACGGGTGATGCAGTTCCCGCGGTTGCGCCCGACGCGCCCTTTCGCGCCGTCATGCTAGAGATGACCCGCAAGGGTATGGGTATGACAGCGGTGGTAGGCAGTGATGGCAAGGTGCTCGGCATATTTACCGATGGTGACTTACGGCGGCTGTTTGACCGCGAGCCCGATACTCGAACGCTGACTGCACGTGACGTGATGCATACGAGCCCACGTACGATAGGGCCTGATGCGCTGGCCGCCGAAGTGGTGCAAATGATGGAAGAGCACCACATCAGCCAGGTGCTGGTCGTCGATCGCGACACGCGGCTCATCGGTGCATTGAGCATGCATGATTTATTCAAGGCCAAAGTGGTATGACGCCCGCAATGTCGTTTGACGCTGCTCTGCTGCTCAAGGCGCAGGACATTGCACTCATCATTCTCGATGTCGACGGCGTATTGACAGACGGGAGTTTGCTCTACACCGATGCAGGCGAGTCCATCAAGGCCTTCAACATTCTCGACGGTCACGGCATCAAGCTCGTGCAACAGTGTGGTGTGGAAGTCATCATCATCAGCGGCCGCAAGAGCGCCATGGTTGAGCGCCGAGCTCATGAGCTGGGAATTCGCACCGTCGAACAAGGCGTGGACAACAAACTCAAGATGGCGGAGCGCTTGCTCAAAGTACGCGGCCTCAACTGGCAGCAAGCCGCCGCAATCGGCGACGATTGGCCCGATGCACCGCTTTTGGTGCGCGCCGCATTGGCCTGCGCACCCGCAAACGCGCATGCCGAAGTCAAGGCTATTTGCGACTTCGTGTCGCAGTACAACGGCGGTACAGGTGCCGTGCGCGAGGTGTGCGACTTACTAATGATGGCCAAGTCGCGCTATCGCGAGCACTACGAGGCCGCGTTTGCAACGGAGCTGCCCCGTGGCGAAAACAGCTAAGGCAGGCTCGGGCACAAGCCTCAGCCCCAGTGTGGGCATACGCTGGATCAACCGCGTGCTGGAGTTGCTGCCGCTGGCATTCATGGCTGCGCTTGCGGCGCTCACCTACTGGCTTTTGCAGGTGAGCGTGACACCGCCTACGCCACACACGGTACCTGTGGAGCACAAGCCTGACTACACGCTGGTGGATTTCTCGATCCGCTCGTTCGACACCCAGGGCAGCCTGCGCACCCAGGTGAGCGGCCAGCGGCTGGACTACTATCCCGATACCGAAACGGTGGAGATCATGCAACCGGTTGTGCGCAGCCTAGGGCGCAAGGCCACCGTCAGCACTACGTGGGCGCAGCGTGCGGTGAGCAACCGCGATGCATCCGAGGTGCAGTTTTTTGGCAAGGTACAAACTGTGCGCGAAGGTTTGGCAGGCGAATTGCCGCTCGAGTTCAGCGGTGAGTTTTTGCATGTGTGGACTGATGAAGAAAAGCTGCGCTCGCACTTACCCGTTACGATTACGCGCGGCGAATCCGTCATTCGCAGTAACCGGCTGGACTACAACAACTACGACCGTCTGATGCAACTCAGCGGCAAGGTGGACATCACGCTCGTGCCGAGGAAGCAACCATGAATACCGCCCTGATCACCGGTGCCTCCAGCGGCATTGGCGCCGCATTGGTCAAGGAGTATGCGCGGCGCGGCTGGCGCGTCGTGTTAGTGGCGCGCCGGGCCGAGGCCATGCAGCAACTTGCCACCGAATGCGGCCTTGGCGCCGCGCGCGTACACATCATTGCGTGCGATATTCGTGATGTGGCCGCTTGGCGAGAAAGCGCCGCCCGGCTGATGGCCGAGTGGGGTTGTCCCGACGTCGTCATCGCCAACGCCGGCATCAGTGTGGGCGTGTTGATGGAGGACCCGGCCGACCATCAGGTGTACAAAGATGTGATGGAGACCAACTGGCTGGCTACTATCTCCACCTTGCAACCTTTCATTGCACCGATGCGCGAGCGCAAGGCCGGCAAACTGGTCGCCGTGGCCAGCGTCGCAGGCATTCGCGGCCTGGCCGGGCACGGTGCCTACAGCGCCAGCAAGTCGGCCGTGATCAAAACCATGGAAAGCCTGCGTCTGGAAATGCGCGGGACCGGCGTAGATGTCGTGACGATTTGTCCCGGCTACATCGCAACACCGCTGACTTCGCGTAACCCGTTCTCCATGCCGTTTCTCATGCAGCCCGAGGCGTTTGCGGCTCGCGCAGTCGATACGATTGACCGGGGCGCGGCCTATCGCACCATTCCCTGGCAAATGGGTTGGGTGAGCAAGCTGTTGCACTTTGCGCCTATCTGGCTCTACGACCGAGCCTTGTCGGGCCGCAAGCGCAAGCCGAGAGCCACTCACCAAGACGCAGGCGCAAAGTCCTGATTCGCTACGAACATCAAGTTACCTGAGACACATCCCCATGCGCTGAGGCAACCTTTGGCAACTTCGATGATGGCTCACGCAAGCTGCCGTAACCGGTGCAAGCGATGTAAGCAAAACCTTGTGCATCGCGTCAAGGCCCGCCATAGTGTGCATAAGTCTTTCGTGAGAATGACTTGTTGTTAACTCTTCAAGGAGATGCTTATGTTGACTCGTAAATCTGCAATCGGTCTGTTGGTCGCTCTAGGTACATTGGTCATGGCCGGTCAAGCGGCCGCGCAGGCTGCCCCAAAAGTGGATGACGCTTTCAAGGTGCTCGACAAGAATGGAGATGGTTATATCGACCGCGAAGAAGCCAAGGCCGACCCGTCAGTGGACAAGCGCTTTACTGAGATCGACAAAGACGCTGACGGCAAAATCTCGCGCGAAGAGATGGCCGCTGCGATGAAGAAGTAAGCGCGCCTAGGGTTACATCCCGAGTTACTTCGCACGCATGTGAGTGGGCCTGCCGCAACCGCGGCAGGCCTTTTTCTTGGGAAGCGGTGCGCTGCTTGTGCACAATCACGGCATGTTCTGGACGGACGCCGCATCGCAACACCTCACCCCCGCAAAGGGTGATTTCCGCATCGCCTGTCTGGTGCCAAGCATTACCGAGCTGTTGTTCGATCTCGGCTTGGGTGAGCGCATGGTGGCACGCACGGGCTTTTGCATTCACCCACGCGAGCAGGTACGGTCAGTACCCAAGGTTGGCGGCACCAAAGACGTCAACTTGGAGCGGCTCAAGCAGCTCGCGCCGACGCACTGCATTGTCAATATCGACGAGAACACGCGCGAGACGGCCGATGCGCTGCGTGCGTTCGTGCCGAACGTCATCGTGACGCATCCGCAATGCCCGGCAGACAATCTGCTGCTGTTCGATCTGATCGGCGGCATCTTCGGGCGCGAGCAGGCGGCCGCCGGGCTAGCGGCGCAGTTGCGTGCGCGGCTTCACCGCATAGCGCAGTCTCAATGGCCCGAGCGCCGTGTGCTGTACCTCATCTGGCGCGATCCATGGATCACCGTTGCGCGAGACACCTATGTTTCGCAGATGCTCGCGCTCGTCAATTGGCATACGCTGCCCGATGTGCAAGGTGGCGCCACCGGTGCCATGCGCTACCCGCAGCTGAGCCTTTCCGAGCCCTGGCTTGGCCGTGTGCAGGAGGTGTTGTTATCCTCTGAGCCGTACCGCTTTGACACTGCTGCGCTGCGTGACGTGCAGGCGCT
>CAYSMM010000177.1:0-4270 GCA_964432095.1 uncultured Burkholderiaceae bacterium
TGTGCAGCCGGCTGATTCGGCTTTCACCCGTGGGTGACATCCATGCGGCTGTCAGGCTGCAAGAATGAATCTTTGAACATCGATTCACGGAAAGCGACTTCACGGTCGTCGCGTCGCGACTGCAGCAACTGCTCGAGCTTCGCGCGTGCCGCCTCCACGCTTTCGAGCGACTGGCCACCCAGCATGTTACGGTAGGCATTGGAGCTCTCGGCCAGGTGCGCATGCTCGGCACCCAGCACGATTTGCTGCAGCCACTGCGTGTTCGGCTGCATGTTCTGATCCACAGTCAGGTAAAGTATGTTCGCCGCTTCGAGCAGGCGGCGTTTGATGGCGCGTGCATCGAGTTGCACGTTGCGCGGCGACACCAGATCGATGGCCGCGATCACCATGCCGTTTTTGGTGCACACCGCAAACGACACGCTCATCGATTTGAGCATCTCGAACCAATAGTTCTCCTCGCCCTTGGCACCGCTCGTCAGCCGCATGAAGCGTGTGAGCTGTGGCTTCACCGCGATCATGCCCTGCGGCACCGCGGCTTGAAGGCGCCCCAGAAAATCTACCTCATGCCGGTTGAGTATCAGCCGCGCCGCAAGCGGCACGAGCTTGGGCAGGCTTTTGTTCGCCTCGACGCGTTTGCGCCAGCCGATGAACAGCACGGTGAGCGTCACACCCAGCAATATGCAAGCGGCGCCAACAATGAGGGTGGTACTTGTATCGGACACGTTGGGTAGCCCCTAGAGCACCAGGTCGGGCTCGGACTGCTTGCGGCTGTCCGGGCCATTCTGGCTGTCGTGACCGCGGCTGTCGGGCATGATGAACGAGTCTTTGTTGATTACGGAATCGCGGAACGAGCCTTCGCGGATCTCGCGCTTGTCTTGAATCAACTGCTCAAGCCGTTGTCGTGTCATGTCAAAGTCTGCGCGGCGTGTGCCGGTTTGCAAGCTGCTGTTTGGCATTCCTTCAGGCTTCTCCCCCAACACGGCCATACGCAGCTGGCTTGCAGTGGGCACCGGATCGGCATTGACCAATACATATTTGATTTCTGCCGCTGCCATGGCCCTCGCCTTCATCGTCATTGCGGTTTCCGATTTTTTACCGGAAAACACTAAATCCACCACCGCCGCGATACGGGTTTCGCGTGTGCACAACACAAAGCTCACTGTCAACGGACTGATGAGGTTGTACCAGTACTCGGCGGATTTCGCTTCACGCAGTTGCAAAAAGCGAGTCAGTGGCAATTTGCAAAACACCAGCATGTGCGGAAAGGTACGCACCAAAAGCTCATAAATCGCCCGTTCGCGACTATTGAGCAACAAGCGAGGCGACAGGGGCCAAGTGTCGGGGATGCGCTGCGGGCGCCCGGAATACCACCAGTAACCGCCCAGCGCAGCCGCTGCAACCAGCACAATCGCAATCAACCCAATCGTCATGACCGTCCCTCGTCTTGCAGTCGTGGCCCGCTGTCTTGTTGTTCCGGTGCCGATTATTCGTTACAGTAGTCATGGTAGCTAAAACTTGCGGACGCCTGATCAATCGTCTGCAACAAGCAGGTATTATTGCGGCAGGTGTGCGGTTTGGAACACAACATAAAGATACATTTGTTGTGTATGGTTACATATATCACACTGGATGGCTTTTTATTGCTCAGAGACGGGATTGCTACGGCTATCGGGCCTCAAAAATGAGTCCTTGGTGACGATGGAGTCCCTGCTCCACATTTCACGCTCGCTACGCCGGTCGCGCACAGTAGCAGCCAGCGTCTGCTTGGCTGATGCCAGCTCGGCATGCTGCCGGCTCTGCGGCGCTTCGGCCTCGGCAGAATCTGACGCACCCATCACCATGGCTCGCAGCGCCTTCATCGGCGGAATCACACCGTCGTCTATCCGCAGGTAACGGATATTGCAGGCCCTGAGCGCCTGCCTCTTGAGGGTGACCGCGCTGCGCGACCCGCTACCCGAGCCATAACAGTCGATCACCGCAACCACGCGCCCGTTGGGCAGACATACAGCAAAAGTCACGTACAGCGGGCTGATCAGGTTGAACCAGTACTCGGCTTGAGTGCGCACTGTCAGTCGCATGAAACGCGGCAAAGGCAGTTTGCTGAGCACACACAGCTCTGGGAATGCCGCCCTGAGCAGGCTGTACACCTGTTGCTCATGCGCGGTGAACACCTTGCGGCCGGCCAAGGGCCAGTGAGCAGGCACAGGCTTGCGCTCGCTGAAGGCTCCCCATCCGTATCCGACCAGTGCGCCCACGGCGGCCAGGCCGAGAATCCACCACCCACTCATTGTTCTTCCAAATATTTGACATTGTCATCCTACGGGCAAGCCTAAAAGCACACAAGAGAGCATCCATTGGTTTGAGGTCGCGATGCAAATTACACAGCGGTAGCGCGAAAATGATCACGCTAGTCAAACAGCAATCAGCCAACTAAGCGGCGAGATTGTTAGCCGAGGCATTCGGCCGGCTGTCGCCATGCAGGAAGGAGTCCGCGGCAATCATCGAATCGGCGCTCCAGCGCTCTGTGCGCTTGCTTTTGATGGTTTCATCGAGCCGTGCACGTGCAGCATCAAGATCGCTAAACGCGCTGTGCTTGAAGTCCTCATCCTCGGCCTGCGCTGCCAGCAGGAGGCTGCGCAAGGTGGCCGAACTGGGTAATGCACGGCCCGTGATGCTCAAGTAGCGTATGCCGCACACCTTCAAGGCACGCTGCTTGAGCAGCCCAGCGCTTTGCGATGCGGTGGCTTCCCCCGGCAGATCGACCGCGCCCAGCACATAGCCCTTGGGCGAGCACACCACGAACGACACATGCAGCGGATTGATCAGCGGGAACCATACCGCAGGGTCTTCGCCGCGCTTCAAGCGCATGAAGCGCGCCAACGGCACTTTGGCCAGCACCAGATACTCAGGGAAGCTTTGGCACAGCCATTCGTAAACCTGCTCTTCCTGCCCGCTGAACAGCGGCCGCGGCAACAGAGGCCAGTCGTCCGGCAAAGCCTTGGGACGCATGCGCCACCATATGCCGGCTGCAACGCCCAGCACCAGCAGTATCAGCACGGCCCATTCCCACATATCGTTCGCTCCATTAAACCGGCGATTGTCGCGCCAGGATTGACTGCCACATGCGTCTGAATGCGGCTTGTCTGTAAATTATGACGATGTCGAGATGGTCAACCTGCTGCCCTGGCGCGTCAATACCACGTTCGGGGGATGAACCTACGTGCAACATGTGTGACCTGTAGCCACTGCCCACTGCTTGCTGCACGAAACCCGGCAAAGCCTAGAATGCCCGCATCATGAAAGTCATCTCGCAAATCCAAGCACTGCGCGAGCAGCTTACAAACCAGACGGCTGTGGTGTTGGTTCCCACGATGGGCAATCTGCATGCCGGCCATGTGGCGCTGGTCGATCACGCACGGCGCATCGCCGATGCAGATGGTGGCATCGTAGTTACAAGCATCTTCGTCAATCGTTTGCAATTCGCGCCGCATGAAGACTTTGACCGTTACCCGCGCACGCTGGAGGCCGACTGCGACAAGCTTCGCGCCGCCGGCTGTGACCTGGTATTTGCACCGGCCGAGGCCGATTTGTATCCGCAACCCCAGCGCTTCAAGGTGGCGCCACCGGCTGAGCTGGCCGACATTCTCGAGGGTGAGTTCCGCCCCGGCTTCTTCACCGGCGTATGCACCGTCGTGCTCAAACTGTTTGCCTGCGTGCAGCCGCAGGTCGCCGTGTTCGGTAAAAAAGATTATCAGCAGCTCATGGTACTGCGGCAGATGGTTCAGCAGTTCGCTCTGCCCATAGACGTGCATGGCTGTGACACTGTACGCGAGGCCGACGGCCTGGCTCTGTCGTCACGCAACGGCTACCTCAACGAGGCCGAGCGCAAGGAAGCGCCGCAACTGCACCGCACGCTGGCAGTGCTGCGCGATGCGTACCGCGCGGGCCAAAGCAATTTGGATGCACTAGAACTACAGGCGCTGGAAACCCTGAGGCTCAACGGCTGGGCGCCCGACTACGTGCGCGTGCGCAAGCAAGACAACTTGCTGGTACCCACCGAGGCCGAGATCGCCAGCGGCGAGCCGCTGGTCGTGCTGGCGGCGGCAAAGCTGGGCACGACCCGGCTCATTGACAACCTGGAGCTTTGACTTCTGGCCCGATTGCAGGTTGCGGCGCAGACTGACAACTGCGCGCAGCGCTTGTCATGTCAAAGCCACAACCTGGAGCTTTGACTTCTGGCCCGATTGCAGGTTGCGGCGCAGACTGACAA
>CAYSMM010000177.1:4370-5419 GCA_964432095.1 uncultured Burkholderiaceae bacterium
CTGCGCGCAGCGCTTGTCATGTCAAAGCCACAACCTGGAGCTTTGATCTTCAGCCCTACACCGGATGCGGTGGGAATCGACATTTGTGCGTAGCGGGTGTCATGTCGAAAGCCGACATAGAACGGTAAACGCCTGTGTGCCCTCATGCAGATGGGTCATAAAGGTCATGTGGGCAAAGTTATATACTGCGTTTAGTATACAGCCTTCTCTGGTTGATAGGCATGCAGCTAAAGCATTTTACTAATAGTAGTATCAGAAAAGTTCAGCCATTCAACCAGCTCACGATAGGCTGCCACTGCTCCAGATCTTTCTCAACGCGGCTGGGTGCTACGTCCCACAACGTAAGTCCGCGCGCTGCCAGTTGAATGTAGTTTTGCGTGTCGCGCAGGTAGGCGAGCACAGGCAGCTTTTGCTGCGCACAGAATGTTTGCAGTTGCTCTGCCGCGCGAGTGCGGCCATCCACCCGCATGCCGACCACCGCGAGCGTAAAGCCGTTGCGTTGCTGCTCCTCGCGCAGATCGTTGAGGAAGTGCTGCGTAGCATAGATATCGAAAATACTCGGCTGCAGCGGCACCAGCACTTTGTGCGCAAGCTTCATCACGTCGCGATAGCGCTTGCCATGCAGCCCGGCGGGTGTATCGAGCACCGCATGCGTGGTGCCCTTGGGCGGCTTGGCGATGCTGCTATCGTCTGACTGCCAGGTGCTGATGGCCGGTTGCCCGCTGGGCCTGAGGCCCAGCCACAGTTTGCTGGATTGCTGGCGGTCTGTGTCGCCCAGCATCACGGCCTTACCTTGCCGGGCAAAGTAGCCGGCGATGTTGGTCGACAGAGTTGACTTGCCCACCCCGCCTTTTGGATTGGCCACTACGATCACAGGCATATGGTGCTCCCCTCGATCTTGTTCATCGGTTCGTCATCGGTTCGAGCCACAAGTGTCAAGCAATTGCGCATGCCTCGTCAAATGCCAACCGTGGGCTCCGCGCAAACAGGCCCGCCGGGTCGCCATAACCCAGGTTGCAAATGAAGTTACTTTTGACGGCCGTGCCCGC
>CAYSMM010000178.1:0-5408 GCA_964432095.1 uncultured Burkholderiaceae bacterium
AGGGTTTGCGGCTGCATGCTCGCAGCAGCTTGCGAGGCGATGTTCCGCGCTCAACTCTGCTTATACTCTGCTGACTATTATGCCGTTACCGCACTATCAAAGGGCGGTAATCATACATTACACGCAAGAGTATAAGAGAAGCTAGCCACGCAGATCCTTGCGCAGCACCTTGCCCACATTGCTCTTTGGCAAATCGTCGCGGAACTCCACGTATTTAGGCCGCTTGTAGCCGGTCAGGTTTTCGTTGCAGAAATTCTTGACGGCTTCCTCGGTGAGCGTCGGGTCTTTGCGCACCACAAACAGCTTGACGGCCTCGCCGGAGTGCACGTCGGGCACGCCGATCACTGCGCATTCCAGCACGCCCGGATGGTTGACGACCACGCCCTCGATCTCGGTGGGGTACACATTGAAGCCCGACACCAGGATCATGTCTTTCTTGCGATCGACGATCTTGACGAAACCCTTGTCGTTGATGAAGCCGATGTCGCCGGTGCGGAAGTAGCCGTCAGCAGTCATGTTCTTCGCGGTCTCGTCGGGGCGGTTCCAGTAGCCCTGCATCACGTTGGGGCCCTTGATGCAGATCTCACCGTCCTTGCCCTGGGCAAGGTCGTTGCCGTCATCGTCCTTGATGGCGATGTCCACGTTGGGCAGTGGCACGCCGATGGTGCCGGTGAACTCTTTGCTGGTGGTGATGTTGTTGGTGCCGATGGCGGTGGTTTCGCTCATACCCCAGCCCTCAACAACCGCGCAGCCGGTAACGCCTTGCCACTTCTTGGCCACGGCTTCCTGTGTGGCCATGCCGCCGGCCTGCGTGAGTTTGAGCTGCGAGAAATCCAAGCGTTGAAAATCTGCGTTGTTGGCCAGTGCATTGAACAGGGTGTTCAAGCCCGGCAGCACATGGAACGGGCGTTTGGCCAACTCTTTGACGAAGCCTGGAATGTCGCGTGGGTTGGGGATGAGCGTGAGCAAATTACCCTGCCGCATGCCCAAAAGCGCACAGGCTGTGAGTGCGTAGATGTGATACAGCGGCAGTGCCGCGATCACGTTCACTTGATCCACCTTCGGCTCTTGCGCAAGCGCCGGCGCCATCGTGGCCTCGGCCTGCAGCATGGCAGCAATCACATTGCGATGCGTGAGCACCGCGCCTTTGGACACGCCGGTGGTGCCGCCGGTATATTGCAAAAACGCAATGTCATCGCGGGTCAGCTGCACCGGCTTCAGTGTCATGCGCTCGGCGTCAGCCATCGCGGTGTTGAAGCGTACCGCGTTGGGCAGGCTGTAGGCCGGCACCATTTTCTTGACGTGGCGCACCACGAAGTTGACGATCATGCCCTTCACGAAGCCCAGCATGTCGCCCATGCTGCACAACAACACATGCTTCACCGGAGTCTTGTCAATCACCTGCTGCAGCGTGGCGGCGAAGTTTTCGAGGATGACGATGACCTCGGCGCCCGAATCCTTGAGTTGATGCTCGAGCTCGCGCGGCGTGTACAGCGGATTGACGTTGACCACCACGTATCCGGCACGCAGAATGCCGGCCATCGCCGCTGGAAACTGCAAGATGTTGGGCAGCATCAGCGCAACGCGCGCACCGCGTGGCAACCCGCGGCTTTGCAGCCATGCGCCCACACGGGCCGACATCGCATCGAGCTCCTTGAAGCTCAGTGTCTTGTCCATGCACACTGCAAAGTTCTTGCCGCCATGCTTGCGAAACGCCTCGTCAAACAAGCCAACGAGCGAGGGGTATGCATCCGGATTGATTTCCTTTGGCATACCGGCAGGGTAGGACTGAATCCAGGGTTTGTTTAACGTCGACATGGTTGGTACTCCTAGTGGTCTGCCACTGTAGCGGGGGCCTTTATCGCGCAGCAATAGCGGTTGTACTAGGTGTCACTGTTCAACAAGCGCCATGCGGGCTGAGTGGGGTCAGCCTGCTGATGGAGTCTCTGGCGGTATGGTTTACTCGGGCAGGTGATTCAGTGCCTCCGATGTTGAGGCAAACAGCATTTGCAATAGCTGCGACTCGCGCTTTTCAATCATTTGCAAAAAGTCGCCCGCACCCTTGAGTGCCTTGAAGGCCGTGAAGCCGCGCATCAAGAAAGCATGCAACTCACTCAGGCCCGCTACGGCCGCAGGGCCGCGCATCGCTTTGAGGGTGATGCCGATCAATGGCACCTTGACAAGCTTGTCCAGCGCTTTTCCTACCTGCAATACCAAGATGAGTTGCTGTTCGCGCTGTGCTGCGCGTCCAACAGCCTTCCATACTTGCCGGTAACGCGCAGCAGTCCATTGCGCATTCTCGCTGAGAGGGCTGGTTGCGGCGTGAAAATGCTCGGCCATCGCGAGGTCGAGCGTCTCGGACATGGCATGCAGGCGCAGCGCGGTATCCACAGTGGCCAGTGCCTCTGCCGGAAAGAGCGACGCGATTGCAGGCACGATACGCTCCAGATCCGCATCGCGGCGGCTGAAGTCGCGGTCCGAGTAAAGATCGGTCACAAAAAAATCAACCGCGGGGGCAAACCGCGCATCGGCTTGCAAATCGGCATAGGTCATGCGCAGGCGATGTGCCTGATAGCGCTTCAGCGCGACCAGGTGTTGATGCAACACTGGCAACCTGCGCGCATGCTGCCGCACATGCGATACAGCCGCCAGGCTTTGCGTGATCGCATGCTGCATGGCCGCTTTGCTGGGGTTTGCACTCATGTTTGCTGGTATGCAGCCTCTAGGCTGATGTGTTGTACTGGCGTCATTATGCAAACGAATGACAGTCACTCATGCTGAGCCGGCGTAAACTGCTTGTGCTCGGTGCCGGTTCTGCCGCGTTGCTGGCCTTGGGCGGCGGTGCCGCGCTACTGGCCCGCCCCGTGTGGGATGCACGCGGCAAATTTCTGCAATCCGGAGTCGAGATCATCACCGCGATTGCAGCGGCATTGCTGGACGGCGCATTACCCGGAGCCGAAGGTGCGCAAACCACGCAGCGGCGCGCTGCGCTGGCCGGTGTGGTGCAACGCGTCGAAGGTGCACTGCAAGCCATGCCCACGCGCACCCAGCAGGAATTTGCGCAACTCGTGGCCTTACTGGCGCACCCGATGAGCCGTACAGCCATGGGCATGCGTACCGACTGGCAGCATGCAAGCACAGCTCAGGTGGCTGACTGGCTCACCGGCCTGCGCTTTAGCCGCTTGAGCCTCAATCAGCAGGCGTATCACGCCTTGCACGACCTGACGCTGGCCGCCTACTACAGCGACACGCAAGCCTGGGCAGCTATCGGCTACGAACTCCCTGTGAAGATCTGAAGCATGGCACTCGTCAACGATCCCATTCAAGAGGGCCTCAAACGCGGCTGGCGGGTGATGGGCGGGCCGTTTGCATCGGTGCCTGAGCGCATTGACTGCGACGTATGCATCATCGGCAGCGGCGCAGGCGGCGGCATTACCGCTGAGCTTCTCACCAAGGCCGGGCTGGACGTGGTGATGATCGAGGAAGGGCCGCTTAAAAGCAGCAACGACTTCAAACTCAACGAAGCCGAGGCTTACCCGCAGCTATACCAGGAGAGCGCGGCACGCAAGACGGCCGATAAAGCCATCAACATCATGCAGGGCCGCAGCGTCGGCGGCAGCACCACCGTCAACTGGACGAGTTCGTTTCGCACCCCTGCGGCCACGCTGAAGTTCTGGCAGCAGAATTTCGGCCTGGCAGACTTTTCGGAAGAGGCGCTTGCACCGTGGTTCATTCAAGCCGAGAAGCGCCTGAACATCGGCCCGTGGCTGGTGCAACCGAACGAGAACAACGACATCCTGCGCCGCGGCGCACTCAAGCTCGGCATTGCCAGCGCAGCGATTCTGCGCAACGTCAAGGGCTGCTGGAACCTGGGCTACTGCGGCATGGGCTGCCCCACCAACGCCAAGCAGAGCATGCTGGTGACGACGATCCCTGCCGCGCTGGACAAAGGCATGCGGCTGCTGGTGGAAAGCTGCGCGCTACGGTTTGAATTCGAGAACGTTAAAAACACTTATACTTCAAATAGTATTACATCGTTGCTGGTTTTCCCTGCTAAACAAAACGGCGATACAGACAATAGTAACGCGCGACGTATTGTGGCCAAGCATTACGTGCTGGCTGCAGGCGCCATCAACTCGCCTGCGCTTTTGCTGCGTAGCGATGCGCCTGATCCGCACGGCTTGCTGGGCAGGCGCACGTTCCTGCATCCCACTGTCCTCTCGGCAGCGGTGTTCGATCAGGTGATCAATGGCCACAAGGGCGCACCGCAAACGATTTACAGCGATCACTTCCTGGACACGCAGCCGATCGATGGGCCGATTGGCTACAAGCTCGAAGCGCCGCCGCTGCATCCGGTGCTGTTTGCCAGCAGCATGCATGCCTTCGGCAAGAGCCATGCTGAACGCATGCGCGACTTCACGCACACGCATGCCATCATCGCGTTGATGCGCGACGGCTTTCACCCTCAGGCTGCGGGCGGGCAGGTGCAACTGCGCAGCGATGGCTCAGCGACGCTGGATTACCCGCTCAACAGCTTCGTGCTCGAAGGCGCGCGGCGTGCGCTGTTGACCATGGCCGAGATTCAGTTTGCAGCGGGCGCGAAAGCTGTGGATCCGGTGCACGAGCGCGCCGCCACCTACAAGACATGGGCCGAAGCGAAGAAAGGCATCTCTGAGTTGCCGATGCAGCCCTACCTCACGCGCATCGTGAGCGCGCACGTCATGGGTGGCTGTGGCATGGCCGCGGACGACAAGCGAGGTGTGGTGCGACCCGACGGCACGCACTGGCAGCTCGGCAACCTGTCGGTGCACGACGGCTCGCTCTTCCCCACCAGCCTGGGAGCCAATCCACAGTTGTCGATTTACGGTATCGTCAACCGCATGGCCACGCAATTGGCCAAGAAGATGAGCGGCAAAGACGTGACGCTGGCTGATGCGGATGATGCATCGGCAACCGTGAAGAGCATCTCGCTGCCAAAGCCGCTGAACTTAGAGCCCAGCGCAGTGCCCAAGCGCAAGTAGTTTTTAGTAGCTCTGCACTCGATGATTGCTCATATTCTGCGCGCCGTGCTCCTGCTGCAATTGGCCGTGGGTGCCGCGGCGGGCTATGGGGAGTGGCGTGCGGGCGGCTCATGGCTCTGGGTCGTTCTAGCTGCGTTGGCCGTGCCTGCGCTGATTCATCTGCTGTTTTTACTGGTGGATTTCGCGCTATCTTCCTACGCTAATCGAGGCAACCCTGCCGCTAGGCTCGGTATAGTCGGCTTCTTGCGCGCGTGGCTGGCTGAGTGGCGCGTGTCTATGCTCATCTTTCACTGGTGCCAGCCCTTGCGTGTGAACGCCGTTGCTGACAGCGTGCACCACCAGGCGCAGCGCGGCGTCGTGCTCGTGCATGGCTACTTTTGTAACCGC
>CAYSMM010000179.1:0-612 GCA_964432095.1 uncultured Burkholderiaceae bacterium
GCTCGACGGCCTTGCGCATCGCGTCCTCGAGCGCCTTGTCACGCGCCTGCGCCTTGCGCAAGGCTTTTTCTTCCAGGCCGCTTAGGCCCTCGCGCCGCTTAAGCTCTGCCAGCACCTGCTGCGGGCTTAAGCCGTAGTGTGCCAACACAATCAGGCTGTGAAACCACAAATCCGCGGCCTCATACACAATCTTTTGCGCATCGCCGTCCTTGGCGGCCATGACGAACTCGGTGGCTTCTTCGCCCACTTTCTTGAGCACGGCGTCCTCGCCCTTGGCCAGCAGCCGCGCAATGTAGCTTTTTTCGGCATCGCCGCCATTGGCCGGCTTGCGGCTTTCAATCGTCGCGGCCAGCCGCGACAAGGTGTCGTGACTCATGTCTGAATTCATGTTGCTTATTTGTAGATGAGTTCTGGGTCTTTCAACACCGGTTCAACCGCCTGCCATTGCAGTTCGTCGCACTGTGCAGCATTTTGGGAGGCTTCGAGGCGGTTGAAGAAGCAGGAATGGCGGCCGGTGTGGCAGGCCACACCGGGCTGGTGACCGAGTTGCGTCACCTTCAGCAGCACCACGTCGCCGTCGCAGTCCAGGCGAATGTCGTGTACCTGCTGCAA
>CAYSMM010000179.1:622-5339 GCA_964432095.1 uncultured Burkholderiaceae bacterium
CTGCTGAAAGTGGCCCGATTCCTCGCCTTTGTGCCACAACCGCTGGCGTGAGCGGCTGTAGTACACCGCTTGGCGCAGCTCGGCTGTGCGGGCCAGCGCTTCACGGTTCATCCACGCCACCATGAGCACGTCACCGCTGCTTTGCTCTTGCGCGATGACGGGCACCAGGCCCTGCGCGTCCCACTTCACTTGGTCTAGCCAGTTCATGAGCGTACTTTAACGCTGCTATGCATGGGCAGCGCAATTGCAGCCTCTATTATGCAAAGATTGCTAATACTGCTAACAGTAAAGTGCCTATGCCGGCTTCTAGTAAACCAGTAATTTGCATATACATCATGCAGTAATAAACTCAGATGATGCTAATCATGCTATATCCGTACTTCGATGCCGCGCTCAGCCATGTAGCGCTTGGCCTCGCCGACGGTGTGCTCGCCATAGTGAAAGATGCTGGCGGCCAGCACCGCGTCGGCCTTGCCTTGTGTAATGCCGTCGGCAAGATGCTGCAAGCTACCCACGCCGCCAGACGCGATCACAGGCACACGCACTGCGTCGCTCACGGCACGCGTGAGCTCCAGATCAAAGCCGGTTTTGGTGCCGTCGCGGTCCATGCTGGTCAGCAAAATCTCGCCGGCGCCGCATTGCTGCAAGGTGCGCGCCCATTCGATGGCGTCCAGGCCCGTGTCTTTGCGGCCGCCGTGAGTGAACACATGCCATGAATCTTTGTGCCGCTTGGCGTCGATCGCCACCACAATGCACTGCGCGCCGTACTTGGCCGATGCGTCGCGGATCACTTGCGGGTTAGCCACCGCCGCGCTGTTGAAGCTCACCTTGTCGGCCCCGGCGTTGAGCAGATGGCGCACATCGCCCACGGTGCGCACGCCGCCGCCCACGGTGAGCGGAATGAAGACTTGTGACGCCACGCGTTCGATAATGTCGTACAAAATGCCGCGCGCATCGCTGGTGGCGGTGATATCGAGGAACGTCAGCTCATCGGCCCCTTGCTCGTTGTAGCGCGCGGCAATCTCTACCGGATCGCCAGCATCGCGCAGGCCCAAGAAGTTGACGCCTTTCACCACACGGCCGCCAGTCACATCGAGGCAGGGAATGATTCTCTTGGCTAGCACTTTGATGGGTGGACGTGCGTGGGAGTCATGCTGCGGCAAGCTCATCAGCCCGCGCCTGCGCGGCCTTGAAATCCAATTCGCCGCTGTAAATGGCGCGGCCACAGATCACGCCATCGACGCCCTCGGCTTGCACGGCGCAGAGTTTTTCGATGTCGGCGATGCTGCTCAAGCCGCCCGAAGCGATGACCGGGATCTCCAGTTGCTGCGCCAGCTTCACGGTGGCGTCGATGTTGACGCCGGAGAGCATGCCGTCGCGCCCGATGTCGGTGTAGATGATCGCCTCGACGCCGTAGTCCTCAAACTTCCGGGCGAGATCGCCCACCTCATGCCCGGTGAGTTTGCTCCAGCCGTCGGTGGCAACCTTGCCGTCTTTGGCGTCCAGGCCAATGATGACGTGACCGCAAAAAGCGGTGCAGGCGTCCTTTACGAAGCCGGGGTTCTTGACGGCGGCGGTGCCGATGATTACGTACGACAGGCCAGCATCGAGGTAACGCTCAATGGTGTCGAGGTCGCGGATACCGCCGCCGAGTTGTACCGCCACCTCGTCGCCCACCTCACGCAGAATGCTTTTGATCGCCGCTTCATTCTTGGGCTTGCCGGCAAACGCGCCGTTCAAGTCCACCAGATGCAGGCGCCGTGCACCCTGCGCAACCCAATGCCGCGCCATGGCGGCGGGGTCGTCGCTGAACGTGGTGGTACGTTCCATGTCGCCTTGTTGCAGGCGTACGCAGTGGCCGTCTTTTAAATCGATCGCAGGAATGAGCAGCATGATGGGTTGTTTGTGCCGCGGCAGTTCGACGCGTGTATGGGTCAGGGCGTCCAGTGCAAAAAGTTTCTGTAAAGCTGAATGCCGAGGCCGGCGCTTTTTTCAGGGTGAAACTGAGTAGCGAAAATGTTATCGCGTGCAATCGCACTTGCAAAGGGGGTGCCATACGTGGTTTGGCCTACCGCATGATCTGCGTCAAGCGGATACGCGGCAAAACTGTGCACAAAGTAAAACCTTGCATTGTCGGGCACGTGTTGCCACAACGCATGCGCGCGCGACTGATGCACCTGATTCCAGCCCATTTGAGGCACCTTGTAGCGGCTGCCGTCTTCTTGCAACTGTGCCTCAAGCCGAAAGCGTTTGACGCTGCCCGCGATCAGGCCTAGCCCGGCGGTGGGGCCTTCTTCGCTGTCATCCAGCAGCATTTGCATGCCCACACACACGCCAAACAAAGGCTTGCTGGCCGCGGCCTGAAGCACAGCAGAATGCAGGCCACTGGTGTGCAGTTCGCGCATGCAGTCGGGCATGGCGCCCTGGCCGGGCAGCACGATACGCTCTGCCGCACGCACCTGCGCCGCGTCGCTCGTGATCTGCACATCGTGCGTGGTGCCTTCGAGGCGCACCGCCTCGCGCACCGCCTGCGCGACGCTGCGCAGGTTGCCCATGCCGAAGTCCACAACCGCAATCAATGCCATGCGTATATCTGAGAGCCGAAAAAGTTACAGCGCACCCTTGGTGGACGGAATCACGCCCGCGGCACGTGCATCGGGCTCTGCGGCCATGCGCAGCGCACGACCGAAGGCTTTGAACACGGTCTCGCACTGGTGGTGCGCGTTGTGGCCGCGCAGGTTGTCGATATGCAGCGTGACGAACGCGTGGTTCACAAAGCCCTGGAAGAATTCATAGGCCAGGTCCACGTCGAAGTTGCCGATCATCGCGCGGGCAAAGTCTACGTGCATCTCCAGCCCCGGACGGCCGGAGAAATCCACCACCACGCGGGAAAGCGCCTCGTCCAGCGGCACGTAGGCATGGCCGTAGCGGCGGATGCCGGCCTTGTCGCCCATGGCCTTGTGCAACGCCTGGCCGAGCGTGATGCCGATGTCCTCGACGGTGTGATGCGCGTCGATGTGCAAGTCGCCCTTGGCCTCGACCTCGATGTCCATCAGGCCGTGGCGCGCAATCTGGTCGAGCATGTGGTCGAGAAAACCAATGCCGCTATCGAGCTTGGCGTGGCCGCTGCCGTCCACGTTCAGCTTCACGCGAATCTGCGTTTCTTTGGTGTTGCGTTGAACTTCTGCAATGCGCGCTGCGCTCATAGCGATGCTTTCAATGCGGCCAGCATCTGCGTGTTTTCAGCAGGCGTGCCCACCGTCAGGCGCAGGCAGTTGGCCAGGAGAGAATGCATTTTACTGACGTTCTTGACCAGCACGCCATGTTGCTTCATGCCGTTAAATGCTTTATCTGCATCTGGTACTCTAATAAGTACCATGTTAGCATCGGATGAGTATGCGCAGACATTGTGTAGTACTCTAAGCTCTATCATCAACCGCTTACGCTCTTGCTTGATGATGGCGGCTTGCGCGGCAAATTCGTGCTCATGCTCCAGCGCAAACAGCGCGGCCTCGCAATTGAGCACGCTGATGTTGTAGGGCGGGCGCACCTTGTCGATTTCGTTGATCAACTGCGCTGGCCCCATCAAATAGCCCAGCCGCACGCCTGCCAGGCCGAACTTGGACAGCGTACGCATCAGCAGCACATGCTCATGGCGTGTGATACGGTCAATATAACTCTTGCTCGCAAACGGTTGATACGCCTCGTCCATGACCACCAGTCCGCGCACATCGCGGCAGGCATGAATGATGTTCTCGATGACCGCATCGTTCCACAAGTTCGCCGTAGGGTTGTTGGGGTAGGCGAGGTAGGTGATGGCCGGGCGGTGCTGTGCGATTGCCGCCAGCATTGCGGCTTCATCTAGTTCAAAGTCAGGCGTGAGATCGACGCCGACGAAGCCTAGGCCTTGCAGCCTGGCACTCATCTCATACATCACAAAACCTGGCACCGGTGCAAGAATCTTCGCGCCGGGTACATCGCAGGCCATGGCCAGCAGGCTGATCAACTCATCCGAGCCATTGCCCAGCATCAGCGCAAAGCCTTCGGGCAGGTGTGCGTAACGGGCGAGTGCGCTGCGCAACTCATTCAAGCGCGCGCCGGGGTAGCGGTTGAGCGCCAGCGCACCCAGACGCTCACCCAGGGCCGCTTGCAGATGCGCGGGCAGCGTGAAGGGGTTCTCCATCGCATCGAGCTTGAGCAGCCCGCGAGAATCCTGTACAGCGTAGGCATGCATGCTTTGCACATCTTGCCGGATGCGTTGTGAGAAAGGGTTATGTTGTTGCGTCGTCACGTGTTGCTGAGTTGTCATGGTTCAGGCTTTCTTCACCACCAGGTACACACCAAGCAAGGTGATAAGCATACCGGTGATAGCCGTATGCCCGAGCGGCTGGCCGAGCATGTCCTGGCCATCACCGCGACTCGGCCGTCATTTCTGCTCGGCTCGCAGCTCCGCCGGCGATGTGGCTCGCAGCTCCGCTGGCGATGTGGCTCGCAGCTCCGCTGCTCGGGCATGCGCCTGCAAGCTCTCGCCATACGCCAGCTCTGCGGCGGTGGCGCCCAGCACGGTAGCGGCCTGCGGGCTGACGTTGATGATGGACGAGCGCTTGACGAAGTCATACACGCCCAGTGGCGATGAAAACCGCGCCGTGCCGGCCGTGGGCAGCACATGGTTGGGCCCGGCGCAGTAGTCGCCCAGCGACTCACAGGTGTACGCACC
>CAYSMM010000180.1:0-4445 GCA_964432095.1 uncultured Burkholderiaceae bacterium
TCAGGCTGGCAGCGAGGACGCCGTGCTTCACGTCATGAATGTACAAAGCGGCAAACTCGTGGGCAAACCCGTGGATCGTGCGCAGTTTGGCGGTGTCGACTGGTCACCCGATGGCAAGGCGGTATTTTTCAACCGCTTGCAGTTGATGAAAAAGGGCATGCCAGAGACGGAGAAGTATCAGCGTTCATTGGTGTGGCGCATGCCTCTTGCGGGAGGCATGACCAAAGCCACAGCGGTATTTGGCATGGGCGTTAGCGGCGCTAGCCTCGCCGCGCCCGAGCTGCCCTTCACAACCGTTACGCCAGATGGCAGTCATGCATTTGGCATTGTCATTAACGGCACCCAGCGCGAGTGGGGCATCTACCGCGCAGACGGCAAAGCCTACCTTGCCGGCAAGCCGCAATGGAAGCGCCTTGCCAGCTATAGTGACGAGGTCACGAGCATGGCTTACAAAGACGGCAAGCTCTACCTGAAGTCGCACAAGGGCGCGCCGCGCTCGCAGGTGTTGATGATGGATATGGCCAATGCCGACATCAGCAAAGCCAAGGTGATCGTTGCGCAAAGCGAGCGCGTGATTACTAATATAGGCACAGCGGCAGACGCGCTTTACCTGGAAGTGCGCGACGGTAACGTGAAAAAGCTGTTCAAACGTGCCTACGCCGACGACGCACAACTGGTCGAGGTGAAGCTGCCGGTTGAGGGCGCGTTCCAGTTGTTTGGCGACGAGGGTGGTGCAGCCGCGGTGGACTCGCGCCTGCCCGGCGCCATCATCGACCTGCAAGGCTGGACGCGTGCACGGCAAATCTACGCCGTGGCCGCGGACGGCAACGTCACCAACACCGGCCTGCAGCCGCAAGGCCCGTATGACGCGCCGGCAGACATCATGGCCACCGAAGTGAAAGTGAAAAGCCACGATGGCGTGATGGTGCCCATGAGCATCATTCACAAGAAAGACGTGAAGCTCGATGGCAACAACCCCACGCTGCTCTATGGCTACGCCAGCTATGGCATCACCGAAGAGCCGTTCTTCAGCTACGGGCGCCTGGCGTGGATGGACGCTGGCGGCGTGTTTGCCATCGCCAACCCGCGCGGCAGCGGCGTGTACGGGCAAGACTGGTACAAGGCTGGTTTTCAAACCACCAAGCCCAACACCTGGAAAGACTTCATCGCGTGCGCGGAGTTTTTGATTGCGCAGAAGTACACTACGCCCGCCAAGCTCGGCATCCTGGGCGGCAGTGCAGGCGGCATCCTTGTGGGCCGTGCGATGACGGAGCGGCCCGATTTGTTTGCCGCTGTGGTGCCCGCTGTGGGCGCGCTCGACGGCATTCGCTTCGAGAGTACGCCCAACGGTGTGCCCAACATTCCGGAGTTCGGCACCATCAAAAACGAGACTGGCTTCAAGGCGTTGCTGGCGATGAGCACCTACGCCAACATCAAAGACGGCGTCAAGTATCCCGCTGTGCTGCTCACGCACGGCGTGAACGATCCACGCGTGGAGGTATGGCAAAGCACCAAGGCCGCTGCACGCCTGATGGCTGCCAGCACCAGTGGAAAACCAGTGCTCATGCGCTTGGATTACGCCGCGGGCCACGGCGTTGGCAACACCAAGAAACAGCAGCAGGAAGAACGCGCCGACATCTACAGCTTTTTGCTGTGGCAGATGAGCGTTGCTGAATTTCAGCCCAAGTAAGTCAATCATATACTGCATGCTCTATATAGCCATTGCTGGTATATCAAAAAGAAGTAAAAGCAATATAGAGACAACAGTATCAGTTGTTTGGTGATATTGAGTGACTCATGGCCGTTAGCGCCTTCGATCTTTTCAAAATCGGCATAGGGCCGTCCAGCTCGCACACCGTGGGGCCCATGCGCGCAGCGCGCATGTTCGTTCAGTCGCTGGACAAAGACGGCCTGCTGGCGCGAACCGCGAGCGTGAAGGCCGAGCTGTACGGTTCTCTGGGAGCCACCGGCAAAGGCCACAGCAGTGATGTGGGCGTGCTGCTGGGTTTGATGGGCGAAACGCCCGACGGTGTGGACATCGCCGCCGTGCCCCGCATGCTTGCGCAGGTTCGTGAACAGCAATCGCTTACGCTCAACGGTACGCACCCCGTGCCGTTTGTCGAGAAGGAGCACCTGCTGTTTTACCGCCGCGAAGCATTGCCCGAGCATCCCAATGGCATGAAGTTCAGCGCGTTGAATGCCAATGGGGCGCTGCTGCGCGAGGGCAGGTACCTGAGCGTAGGTGGCGGCTTCGTCGTCACCGCCGGTGCAGCCAACACCAAGGTGCTGACTGAGTTTGAGAAAGTGGCGCTGCCGTTTCACAGCGGTGCCGAGTTGCTGGCGCTTTGCGAGCAGCACCGTATCAGCATTGCGCAGGCGATGATGCGCAACGAGCAAAGCTGGCGCAGCGAAGCCGAGGTGCGCGCCGGGTTGCTCAACATCTGGCGCGTGATGCGTGAGTGTGTTCAGCGTGGCTGCAGCACCGAAGGTGTACTGCCCGGGCCGTTCAAGGTGCCGCGCCGCGCGCCTAAGCTGCATCGTGACTTAACCGCCAAGGCCGAGCGTGCGCTGGCCGACCCGCTGTCGGTGATGGATTGGGTGAACGTGTACGCCATCGCGGTGAACGAGGAGAACGCGGCAGGTGGCCGCGTGGTGACGGCACCGACCAATGGTGCAGCCGGCATCATCCCAGCTGTGCTGCACTATTACGACCGTTTCGTGTTTCGCGGCAACGCCAACGAGAATGACGACAAGGTGGTGGAGTTTCTGCTCACCGCCGCCGCCATCGGTATTTTGTACAAGCTCAATGCATCCATCAGCGGTGCTGAGGTCGGCTGCCAGGGCGAGGTGGGCGTTGCATGCTCGATGGCCGCAGGCGCCTTGGCAGCAGTGTTGGGCGGTACTCCTGCGCAGGTGGAGAACGCTGCTGAGATCGGTATGGAACACAACCTGGGGCTGACGTGTGATCCCATCGGCGGCTTGGTGCAGGTGCCGTGCATAGAGCGCAACGCCATGGGGTCGGTCAAGGCTGTCAACGCGGCGCGTATGGCGCTGCAAGGCGACGGTACGCACGTTGTGAGTTTGGACAACGTCATCAAAACCATGCGCGAAACTGGCGCCGACATGAAGACCAAATATAAAGAGACGGCACGTGGTGGGCTCGCTGTGAACATCGTGGAGTGCTGATGCATGACGCAAGCGCTGTATAGCGAGATCGACGAATACATCGAGCAACTATTCGTGAGCCGCGACGCAGCGCTCGACGCGGCGCTGCAGTCCGCCATCGCCGCAGGTATGCCGCAGATCCAGGTCTCAGCGTCGCTGGGCAAGCTGCTTTATCTGCTGGCCAAGCTGGCGAATGCACAGCGCATTCTCGAGTTGGGAACGCTTGCCGGCTACAGCACACTGTGGCTAGCGCGCGCACTGCCAGACAGTGGCAGGCTCATTACCCTGGAAGCCAACCGCCATCATGCCGAGGTGGCCATTCGCAACCTCGCAAACGCGGGGTTTGCACAGCAGGTGGAGTTGATGCAAGGCCTGGCACTCCAAAGCCTGCAGCAATTAGCCGATCGCGGCGAGCCTGCGTTCGACATGGTATTTATAGACGCAGACAAGCTCAACTACGCTGCTTACCTCGACGGGTGCATCCGGCTGTGCCGCAGGGGTGCGCTGATCGTGGCCGATAACGTGGTGCGAGCTGGTGCGGTGCTCAAACCGTCCACAGACGATGCGTCCGCCCTCGGTGCGCACCAGTTCAATGTGGCGCTGGCGGCTGATCCCCGCGTGGAGGCCATCGTGCTGCAGCAGGTGGGTTTGAAGGGGCATGATGGGATAGCCGTAGCACGGGTGAGATAGAGAAACGCTGAACAAGCCCTCGCGAATACCCTTGACTGTTTCCGTGGAGTGTTTTCGTAATCAAACAGAGAAAGAGCATGCAGTACACGATTCCAACTACAACTCTTGACTGGAACTATGTCGTCGGCTGGTGGACTTTGGCCCTCATCAATGTAGGCTTGGCGCAATCCAAAAACCGCCGAGGCTGGCTTTGGTTCATCCTCTCTGCGCTCGCAGGCCCAATCGCCACTTTTCTGATCGTGGTGTGGGACAAGGCGCCCAGCGAGTAGCGCTGCAGCGCTCCCCTAGTTGTAGATCAATCCGATCGCCAAGCTCAGCATCACCGCTGCAATGAGTGTGTCGAGCACCTGCCATGCCTTAGGGCTGGCAAACATGGGCGCGAGCACGCGTGACCCATAGCCCAGCAATGCAAACCAGCAGACGCTAGCGAGCGCACCACCTGCGGCAAACCACCACTTTGCCGGCCCGGCCTGTGCGCCCATGCTGCCGAGCAGCAGTACCGTGTCCAGGTACACGTGTGGGTTCAGAAATGTGAATGCCAGCGTTGTTAGCACAGCCTGCCGTGCCGTCAGCGTGTCACTGGACTGCAT
>CAYSMM010000180.1:4455-5288 GCA_964432095.1 uncultured Burkholderiaceae bacterium
ATGCTGGCTTAAAGACTCTCTTCAATGCCATGGCCGCGTAAGACGTCAGAAATGCAGCGCCGCCGTAAAGCACTACATCGAGCAGCACTGGTTGCCTGGAGATGAGCAGGCCGAGCCCAGCCACGCCTGCGGCAATCAGAATGGCATCAGACAGGGCGCAGAGTGCAACGATCTTGCCGACGTGCTGCTTTACTAGGGCCTGCCTCAGTACGAACGCGTTTTGCGCACCAATAGCAATGATGAGTGCTGCGCTGGCACCAAAGCCGGCGATCAAAGCCTTCAGCGAGCCTGCTTCAGCCATCAATGTCTACGGTATTTATTCGCAGTCAAGCCTTGGCCAGCGCCTTGAGTGCCTGCTTGATGCCATCGTTCACGTTGACGTCGGCAGGCAGCTCCTTACACGCGGCGGCTGCTTCCTTGTCGTTGTAGCCCAGCGCAACCAGGGCTTGCATCACGTCAGCCACGGCGTTACTGGCAGCGGCACCTTTGGCCAGGTCTGCACCAAGCTTGCCTTTCAACTCGAGCAGCAAACGCTCGGCCGTCTTGGGGCCTATGCCCGGCACGCGGCGCATCCGTGCGGTGTCTTGCAGCGTCACGGCCTGGGCAAGATCGGCCACGCTCATGCCCGAGAGCACCCCCAAGGCGGTACGCGCGCCGACACCTGAGATTTTGATGAGCTCGCGGAACGCATCACGCTCTGCGCTGCTGCCAAAGCCAAACAGAAGTTGCGCATCTTCGCGCACGATGAACTGTGTGAGCAGTGTCACTTGCGCGCCCACGGCAGGCAGGTTGTAGAAGGTGCTCATTGGCACATCGATTTCGTAGCCGACGCC
>CAYSMM010000181.1:0-5284 GCA_964432095.1 uncultured Burkholderiaceae bacterium
GTCACGAATCCAAGGTGCGGCGCTATGTGGCATTCTCACAAGTTAGCGTCCTAGACAAACACTAAAGAATCGCCTATTTGCTTGGCACTTTATCAAAGAATGCCTAATATCATTGCTTGATTGCGACGGAAATGTATCAAGATCCATCTTCAAATGATCAGTAACCTATCCGTTAAGTACTTCACGAAAGCCGTACGAGCGTGTGTGCAATAGTTGTGTTGAGCAGATCAAATACGAGAAAAATCTTTTAAAATCAATCGGTTAGCACGTTTAGATGTTTCGCTCCAATGACTAGGGTTTCTACTAGTTGCCACCTATACTCCGCTGCGTGTTTTGTCACGCGGCACTCAGTCAGTTTGGTGTGTAATTTGTAGGAACAACATCATGCCCCTTTTAGACGCTATTAAATCCCTAACCAGCCGCCTGGCCGCTCCCGAAGCGTCCAGCGCAGACGCTGTTGTGCGTGTGAAGGGATATATGGCAGATAAAGCCCTGGTTTGCGACGGCGACGGCAGCACGGAGTTTTTGCGGCGCCTCAATCGCAGCGAAACACTGCAAGAGGTGTGGGCACTGCGCACGGAGTTCTACACAATCCTTGCGCGTAATTCCGGTGAGCTTGAAGCCATGCGCCATACGGATGCGATTCAGGAAATGCTCTCTCCGTTCATCGAGCGAGGCAAGATCAAGGGTGCCAGTACGCGCGGCCCCAACAGCCGCTCGTTTGAACCTTCTTCAGGCAGGGGGGGCAACAACATCAGCAGCCCATCCAACCGACAGTCTGTCAAAGGATAACAAACGCCTCACCGTGAGAGGCTAGCAACTGCACGCGGCGGCCCACAGGCAGGGTGAGCTTGGTGCGCACATGACCGAATGGCAAACCGGTGATCACCGGTACTCCAAACGGTTTGAGCTGATTGCGCAGCCACTTGATCACCACTGGCATGTCGAACCCAGCATCGTGTTCGTAAAGTTTGTACTCGGTGAATCGCCCGATCAGCACGGCACTTTGCCGTTGCAGCACACCTGCGTGTAACAGCTGCGCGAATCGGCGCTCGGTGCGATAAGGGAACTCGTTTACGTCCTCGCAGAAGAAGATCCCCTGCTTTACATCAGGAAAGTACGGCGTACCCAGCAGACTTTCTACTATCGCAAGATTTCCGCCCCACAGTACGCCCTTCGCCTCGCATTTTGGCGATCCCGTGCACTGCCAGCCGACAGCCTCTGCAACACCAGACATCATTTCCTGAAAACAACCGAGCGTGACATCATCGATATCCGCTACCGACTCCGCAGCAAAGCTGGTGGCCTCGGGGCCGGCAAAGGTCACAGCGGTAGGTCCGGCACAGGTTTGCGCACGTGCCTGCGCCAGCATGCCGAGCGTAAAGGCCGTGAAATCGCTGTGTCCAACCCACTTCTTGCCACTACCCGCTAGTGCTTTGAAGTCGAGTTGATGCAAGAAGCGTGATATGCCGTAGCCTCCGCGGGTGATCATGGCGATATTCGCCTGACTGCGGGCAGCGCGTGTGAATGCGCCAAGGCGATCATTGTCCGTGCCTGCAAACCGCATATGCCGCTTGAACGCTGCACGGTCCACGCTGACTTTGTAGCCTAGAGCCTTGAGGTTTACGATTGAGGATTCCAAGGTAGCCGGGTTGACAGCGCCACTTGGAGAAAACAAGTAGATGTGATCAGTCATAGGTACCGTCGGTCAGTCCTGAATCGCTGTAGTCTTCGCGTGTACTTCTTTGTGCATGCTGCCTCTGCCGTCGTTCGGTAAAAAACTGCTTGAGCAGCGCGCTGCACTCCTCGCCAAGAACACCACGCTGTACCTGAGTATGGTGATTCAGGGCCGGTTGCTCAAACAAGTTGACGACTGAGCCACAAGCCCCTGTTTTAGGGTCAACTGCACCAAACACAACATGGCTCAGGCGAGCGTGCATCATGGCCATTGCACACATCGCGCAAGGCTCTAGCGTCACGTATAGCTCACAACCTGGCAGGCGGTAGTTGCCCAAAATCTGCGCTGCCTGCCTAAGTGCCACGATCTCAGCGTGTGCCGTTGGGTCGTTGTCGGTAATCGGGCGGTTGTAGCCCGTAGCTATCACCCTGCCCTCACGTACGACCACCGCACCGACGGGTACCTCACCGATCAGCCATGCATTTTGCGCCTGGCTCAACGCTGTGCGCATATACATCTGCTGACGCTCAGGGCTTATGTCGCTGTCACTCATAGTAATCATTGGTAATGATTTGACCGGGCTACTTGTCCAGCTCTTCCAGGCGCTTGGTGTTCTCTCGTGCAGCCTTCTCTATCTCCTGCTGCACGGCCCTGGCGCGATCTGCAGGTGTGCTCGCCGGGGTCACAGTCGCTGGTACCGCACCTGCTGCATCTGAGGAAGAAGTGGCAGGCTGCCTGAGTTCAAATAGCTGCTGCTTTGCAAGTATGGCCACGGCTCCGAGAACCAGAACGAGGCTCAGCAAACCAATGACAGCTCTCATCAAGTACCTTACTGGCTGAGTAATGAGTTTTCGGCCAATTGCATGAGTTTGAAAATATCTGCTTCCGCGCTCGCCTGATCGGGCTGGCTTAGCACGGCTGCACCAAACTTTGAAGGGCTGGCCACCTCGCCGCCACGTACGTCGAGCTTCACGGTTTGCGACAGTGACTTGAGCAATGCGCTGAAGTAGCTGATGCGTTGAGCATCCGAGCCGCCTAGCATGACGACGAAACGCGAGCCCCCGACCGTACCCATCTCCACATCGCGCGGCAAGATCGATCGCAGCATGCCTGCCCATGCGGAGAGTGCTGCATCGCCCATTGCCAACCCATAGCGGCGGTTGATGTCTGCCAAACCGTCGAACTGAACCAGGAAAATCGCAACGGGTTGCTTCTGCATCGCGCCTGATTTGATCATTCGCCCTAGCACAAAGACCACGCCTTGTTTATTCCACAGGCCCGTCACCGGGTCATGCATGGCCCTCCGCTCAACACTGGATACTTCGGCCTGTAAAGACACCTGAATTTGAGACAGTGAGGCCGATTTAATATCAGACTCAAGCAGCTTAGCCAAATCACGCAGGCAATTCAAATCGTCTTGCGAAAACTGCCGCGGCTTATGGTCGATTGCGCACAAGGTACCCGCTACGAGGCCCGGACCGAGCTCGATGGGCCAGCCAGCGTAGGCACGAATCTTCGGCTCACCCAGCACCAGCACATTGGATTTGAAGCGTGCGTCATCCAGTGCATCTGAAACCACCAAGGGTCCTTTGCTGGCCACAACCCAGCTGCAAAAGCTCACCCAAGATTTTGGGTTTTGAATGCTCAAACCCTGAGTGGTGCGGAACCAATCGCACTCACGCTCGAGAACCGAGATTCGGCTCATCGGCACCGACAGTGCCCTGCAAGCAATACGTGTAACACGGTCAAACCGCTCGTTGCACGGCAAGAACAGGCACGCGCTGGCCTTGAGGGCAGCCGAGCGCTCCTGATCTGCAGTTTGCGGGTTGGAGATTGGCGCGGAACTCATTTTGATCAACAGGCTTTAGCTGGTGACGACGGCAATGGTAACGCATCGCATCTGTAGGTGGGTTGCGAAATATCACTCGATCGCCCTTATGGGTGTCGGACGCAAGCAGCCACGCTGACCTCATCGATCGAATACCATGCAGTTTTGCGCCGCTTCGCAAGCGGCACCTTGAATAAGCACGTCTGTCATGGATGCAACTCCTACTCAAGTGTTTTCTCAGTTTGTTGATGGACCGCTACAGCGGGACGCGTTACGCTGCGCAATCACTCAGGCATGGCGCAGGTCTGAGCCTGAGCTGATTGCGGGTTTGGCCAATCAGGCGAAATTAGATACAGCATCGCAGCATCAAGTACAAAGTTTGGCTACAGAACTTGCGCAAAGGCTACGTGAACGCAAGCCTTCGGCTGGCAAAGCCGGACTTGTACAAGGGTTGCTGCAGGAGTTTGCACTGTCCTCGCAAGAGGGCGTAGCGCTCATGTGTCTGGCCGAAGCGCTGCTGCGCATCCCTGACACCGGTACTCGCGATGCCTTGATTCGCGACAAGATCAGCCAGGGTGAATGGAACGCTCACCTGGGGCGCAGCCCGTCGATGTTCGTGAACGCTGCCACCTGGGGCCTGCTGCTGACCGGCAAGCTCGTGTCAACGCATAGCGAAGCTAACCTCGGCGCTACGCTCGGCAGCTTGATCCGCAAGGGCGGCGAACCACTCATCCGCAAAGGCGTAGACATGGCCATGCGGATGATGGGCGAGCAGTTCGTGACGGGCGAAAGCATCGCACTCGCGCTTGAGCATGCACAGGCTTATGAGGCACAGGGATTTCGATACTCCTATGACATGCTGGGAGAAGCTGCACTGACTGCGGCAGATGCAAATCGGTATTTGCAGGCGTATGAGGAAGCGATTCATGCCATCGGCAAAGCAGCCGCGGGCAAAGGCGTGTACTCCGGGCCTGGCATTTCCATCAAACTCTCTGCGCTACACCCGCGCTACAGCCGCGCGCAGTACGCGCGAGTAATGAACGAGCTCTACCCCGTGTTGCTCAAACTGGCTGTGCTGGCCAAGAGTTACCGTATAGGCTTGAACATCGACGCCGAAGAGGCCGACAGGTTGGAGCTTTCTCTCGATCTACTGGAAAGGCTGTGCCTTGCCCCTGAACTTGTAGGATTTGATGGCATTGGTTTTGTGATTCAGGCGTATCAGAAGCGTTGCCCATACGTGGTGGATTACATGATTGATCTTGCCCGCCGCAGCCAACACCGACTGATGGTGCGCCTGGTGAAAGGGGCATACTGGGACAGTGAGATCAAGCGCGCTCAGCTAGACGGCTTGAGCGACTATCCCGTCTACACGCGCAAGGTGTACACCGATGTGAGTTACCTCGCCTGCGCCAAAAAACTCCTGGCCGCACCCGACGCAATATACCCGCAATTTGCAACACACAATGCGCACACCCTTGCCGCGATTTATCACATGGCTGAGCCACAGAAGTATCAACCCGGCCAGTATGAATTTCAGTGCTTGCATGGCATGGGCGAGCCACTGTACGAGCAAGTGGTCGGCAGCAATGAACTCGATCGTCCATGCCGCATTTATGCCCCCGTGGGTACGCATGAGACGTTACTCGCTTATCTGGTGCGCAGGCTGCTTGAAAACGGCGCTAACACATCGTTTGTCAACCAGATTGCCGACCATTCCCTACCTCTGTCAAAGCTGGTGCAAGACCCGGTGAATGTAATAAAAGTAATGGCTGAACGTG